>JBBQIH010000157.1:0-6675 GCA_038324725.1 Cyanobacteriota bacterium
GCATCACCCTCCAGGTGCCCGCCCTGCTGCTCTGCGCCCTGGTCTGCGGCCCCCGCAGTGCCACCCTGGCGGCGGTGGCCTATCTCAGCGTCGGTCTGTTCCAGTTGCCGGTCTTCCACGAAGGTGGGGGGGTCGGCTACCTGCTTGATCCAGGCTTCGGCTACCTGGCGGGCTTCCTTCCGGCCGCCTGGATCACCGGCAAGCTGGCGCGCCAGCCGGGCATGGACGATCCCCTCACCCTTGCCGGGGCCGCCGCCATCGGACTGATGGTGCTGCATCTCTGCGGCCTCACCAATCTGCTGCTGGGCAGCCTGGCTGGCCGCTGGGGGGGTGACACCCTGACCCTGGTGGTGGGCTACAGCCTGGCCCTGCTGCCCCAGCTGTTGCTCTGCTGCGCCGCCGGCGTGTTGGGCTGGTTGCTGCGCCGGCTGCTGCTGGTGTCTTCGTGATGGCGCGTCCGCTGCGCCGACGGCTGGGGATGCTGCTGCTGGCGGCCCTCACCCTGCTGCTGGATCAGGTCAGCAAAGCCTGGGCCCTCGACCACCTGGCCAGTGGCAGCATCCGGCCGCTGCTGCCTGGCCTGCTGCAGTTGCAGCGGGTCAGCAACACCGGGGCCGCCTTCAGCCTGTTCAGCGGAGCGTCGATCCAGCTCGGGGTGATCAGCGCCCTGGTGAGCCTCGGCCTGCTGGGTTGGATTCTCTGGCGCCCTCCCGTCGGCCTGTGGAACGGCCTGGCCCTGGGACTGCTGCTCGGGGGCGCCCTGGGCAACGGCATCGACCGCTGGCGCTACGGCGCGGTGGTGGACTTCCTGGAGTTCGTCCCGATTCACTTCCCGATCTTCAATCTCGCCGATGTGGCCATCAACCTGGCCGTGGCGTGCTTCTTCATCGATCTGCTGCGACCCCATGCCGACCGCCATCCTTGAGGGGTTGGAGCGGCGGCTGAGGCCCCGCTCCCACGCCACAGGCCCCCAACTCAAGGTGCTGCGTCCCGGACTGCCGGTGCAGAGCCACCCGCTGCACGGCAGCCTCTATCGGATCGGCCGCGCCAGCGACAACAGCATCGTCATCGACCACACGGCCGTGAGCCGCCACCATGCCCTGCTGGAAAACCACGGCGGGCACTGGCTGCTGAGCGATGCCGGCTCCACCAACGGACTCTGGTGGCAGGGCCGCAGGGTGCGGGAGCTGGTGCTGCGCCAGGGGGATCAGGTGCATTTCGGACCCGCCGATCAGGAGGATCTGCCCACGCTTCTGTTCGCGCCTGAAGGGGGCCTGCGCCGGGGCTGGATGGGGCGCTGGGGGGCTCGGGGTGCCTTGGCCGTGGCCGGTGCCGGCGCCCTGCTGCTGGCCCTGTCCCTGCTGCAGGTGCCGACCCGGGGCAGTCTGGCGACGGTGCGGGGACCGCTGCTTCTCTACGACCGCAGCAATCGACCGGTGGCGTCCGTGGCCGATCGCAAGCGCCGCGAACTCCCCGACCTGGACGCCTATCCCCCTGTCCTGATCGATGCACTGCTGGCCAGTGAGGACAATCGCTTCTGGTGGCACCCGGGTGTGGACCCGATCGGCACCGCCCGTGCCCTGCTGACCAACCTGCTCGGCGGCCGGGTGCTGGAGGGCGGCAGCACCCTGACCCAGCAGATGGCCCGCAGCCTCTACCCGGAGCAGGTGGGACAGGGCGAGACGCTGGGTCGCAAATGGCGGGAGCTGCTGGTGGCCCTGCAGCTGGAGGCCCGCTTCAGCAAGCAGGAGCTGCTGCTGAGCTACCTCAACCGGGTCTATCTCGGTGCCGTCTGGGGGTTTGAGGATGCCTCCAGGCACTTCTTCGGCCGGCCGGCAGCGACCCTGAAACTCGAGGAGGCCGCCCTGCTGGTGGGCCTGCTGCCCTCCCCAAACGGCTACGACCCCTGCGTTGATCCCTCGGCAGCCCTGGCTTCCCGCAACCAGGTGCTCGACAAGATGGCGGCCGCCAACCGGATCAGCGCCGATCAGGCCCGCCGGGCCCGACGCCAACCAATCCGACTGGCCGCGGACGCCTGCCGCTCCGCCCAGCAGCGCGGAGCCCCCTTCTACACCGATCAGGTGCGCCGCGACCTGGAGAACCTGGTGGGCAAGGACGTGGCCGCCGAAGGCAACTTCCTGATCGATACCCACCTGGATCCGCTGCTGCAGGAGCGGGTCGAGCAGGTGCTGCGGCAGCGCATCGAGGCCAGCCGATCGCTGGGGGTGAGCCAGGGGGCCGTGGTGGTGCTTGACAGCCGCACGGGGGGGATCCGCGCCATCGCCGGCGGTCGGGACTACCTGCAGAGCCAGTTCAACCGCGCCTCGATGGCCCTGCGCCAGCCAGGCAGCACGTTCAAACTCGTCCCCTACGTGGTGGCCCTGGAGCGTGGCGCCCGGCCTGGCGACCGGATCAGTTGCGAGCCGCTGTCCTGGGGCGGCCAGAACTTCGACAGCGCCTGTGGCGGCAGCCTCAGCCTGCGCCAGGCCATGGCGATCAGCAGCAACACCGCCGCCCTGCGCCTGGCCCGCAAGGATGGCCTCGACGCCCTGGTGAGCAAGGGCCGGGATCTCGGTTTCACCAGCCCTCTGGCCCCGGTGCCGGGCCTGGCCCTGGGCCAGAGCGAAGTGACCCTGCTGGAGCTCACGGCCGCCTATGCCAGCGTCGCCGCCGATGGGCTCTGGCAGGCGCCGACGACGATCCGTCGGCTCACGGATGCCGAAGCCTGTGCCGCCTCCCAGGCGGCGGGGGAGCGGGGAGGAGCCGATTGCCGGGCTTCCGCCGGCAGCTCGAGGGCCGTCACCAGCCCCGGCCGCCGGGTGATGAGCCCCGCCACCGCGAAGGCGATGCGGGGCATGCTGGAAGCGGTGGTCAGTGGCGGCACCGGTGGCGCCGCCTACGTGGGGGCAGGCAGCTGGGGCAAAACCGGCACCACCAACGAGGGCCGTGACCTTCTGTTTGTGGGCTATGCGCCCAAGCGCCAATGGGTGATCGGCATCTGGCTGGGCAACGATGACAACAGTCCCACCGCGGCCAGCAGCGCCCTGGCGGCCTCGTTGTTCGGCGAGATCGTGCGCTCCGCCCCGCCGGGGTCATGAAGCTGCCCCAACGCCTCTGGATCTGGATCCTTCTGGGTCTGCTGGTGCTGGTGGTGCTGGGAATGGTGCTGCAGGCGGTCCAGCAGTTGCAGTGGACGCTGAGCACCTGGCTTCCCTACTGGATGGTGGGGCCGCTGATGCTGATCGTGTTGGTGGCGTTGCTGCTGGCTCTGGCCCAGATCGGCTGGCCCTGGCTGCAGAGGCTGCGCAGGCCTGGCCCATCGGGGGGCGGCAAAACCCCCACGGCGCCGGTACCCTCCAGCCGCCGCGAGGCGGCCCAGCGCAACCTGGGCGCCATCGACCGCACCCTGGAGAAAGTGCGCGATGCGGTGGAGCGGGAGGCCCTGCATCAGGAACGCCAGCGCATGGAGGCAGAGCTGGAACGGGGCGACCTGGTGATCGTCGTGTTCGGCACCGGTTCGGCTGGCAAAACCTCGCTGATCCGTGCCCTGCTGCAGCAGGTGGTGGGGGAGGTTGGCGCAGCGATGGGCTCGACCACCACCGCCAGCCGCTACCGACTCCGGTTGCGGGATCTGCCCCGCGCCGTGATCCTGGAGGACACCCCGGGCATTCTCGAAGCGGGCCGGGAGGGGCGGGAACGGGAACGGCTGGCCCGGGGACTGGCCGCCCGCGCCGACCTGCTGTTGCTGGTACTGGATGGCGACCTGCGCGCCAGTGAGCTGGAGGTGTTCGACGCCCTGGCGGGACTGGGCAAGCGGCTGCTGCTGGTGCTCAACAAGTGCGACCTGCGTGGCGAAGAGGAGGAACGGCGCCTGCTGGCGCTGCTGCGGCAACGCTGCGCTGGCCGTCTCCCCCCCGACGATGTGATCCCTGCCAGCGCGGCCCCCCAGAGCGTGCCGATGCCGGGCGGACGGCCGCTGCAGCCGGCGCCGGAGGTGGAGGCCCTGCTGCGCCGGATCGCCAGCGTTCTGCATGCCGATGGGGAGGAGCTGATCGCCGACAACCTGCTGCTGCAGTGCCGCCGGCTCAGCCAGGCCAGCCAGGACCTGCTGGACCGGCAACGGCACAGCGACGCCAGCACCATCGTCGATCGGTACATGTGGATCGGCGCGGGGGTGGTGATGGTGACCCCGCTGCCGGGCATCGACCTGCTCGCCACCGCCGCGGTGAACGCTCAGATGGTGGTGGAGATCGGCCGCGTCTACGGCGTCAGCCTCAGCCGCGACACCGCCCAGGATCTGGCCCTTTCCGTGGGCCGGACCCTGGCGGGGCTGGGGCTGGTCAAAGGAGGGGTGGGTCTGCTCACATCGGCCCTCAGCCTCAATCTCCCTGCCCTGGTGGTCAGCCGGGCCATTCAGGCGGTCAGTGCGGCCTGGCTCACCCGGGTGGCGGGGCGCAGCTTCATCACCTACTTCCGCCAGAACCAGGACTGGGGCGATGGTGGCCTGCAGGAGGTACTGCAGCGCGAATACGACCTCAACAAACGGGAGGGGATGCTGCGCAGCTTCCTGGAAACCGCCCTCAACCGGGTGGTGGAGCCTCTGCAGCAACGCCAGAAACGGCGGCTGCCGCCCCGCCCAGGGCCTCGGGGGGGGGCGGCAGAAGGGGACCGCGGGAATCCAGCACCGTGATCAGCACCAGGTAGGCCACCCCGATCAGGATCGAAAGGGCACCGGTAAGGATCGCCACCCACTTGCCGCGGCGATCGCTCTGGGGGGGCTTCGGCGGGATCAGATCCGCAAGCGGTTCAACCATCGTTGGGGCCCGCCAGGCTTTGCTGCACAACCAAGCTCAGCCGCTCCAGGTGATCAGGGAGCGTGTGCGGGTTGCCCAGCACCGCCTTGAGATGGTGGTGGCCCCGGTACACCGGCCGCGAAAGCATCAGCTGCTCTGCCAGCAGGGCGGCCCGGGTGTCGGAGCTCCAGCGTTCCGCGTCCGCCCCTTCGCAGCCTTCGGGCCGGAAGGCGAGCAGGTGCAGGGGGCCGCTGCAGAGGGTCAGACCGCCGATGGCCTGCAGCCGCTGCTCTAGGTCCGTGCGCCGCTGAACGGCCGCGTCGATGAGGGCGGCCACGCCATCGAGGCCGAGCTGGCGCAAACCCAGCCAGAGCTTGAGGATCTCCCCGGGTCTGGTGCCCTGCAGCCCCGCCTCCCCCTGGTGGCCGCCGCCCCAGCTGGGCTCCATGTAGGGCAGTCCGGTGCCGAAAGCCCGCTGCAGGTGGCGCGGATCCGCCAACAGCAGCAGGGAGGAGGTCTTGGTGATGCCGAGGAGCTTCTGGGGATTGACCGTGATCGAATCGGCCAGGGCCAGGCCGGCGAGCCGGGAACGGAATCGTTCGCTGAAGGCGAAGATCGCCCCGATGGCCCCATCCACGTGCAACCAGTGGCCATAGCGGCGGCACAGGGACGCGATGGGCTCGAGGGGATCCAGGGCTCCGCGCACCGTCGTACCGGAGGTGGCCACCACGGCGATCACCGGAGTGCCGGCCCGATCGAGCCGCACCAGCCGCTCCTCGAGGGCCTGCGGCTCCAGGGCGCCGGCGGCGGTGACGGGGAGCTGCACCAGGGCCTCCGCCGGCAGGCCCATCACAGCGGTGGCCTTGATCAGCGAAACGTGGGCCTCTTCGCTGCAGAGCACCACCGCCTCGCCCCGGCAGGCCAGACCGCGGTGATGGCGGGCGGTGACGAGGGCCATCAGGTTGCTGAGGCTGCCGCCGCTGGCGGCCACGCCGCCGGCGCCGTCGGGCAGGCCAAGCCGTCCGGCCATCCAGGCACACAGGGCCCGCTCCAGGCGGCTGAGGCTGGGGGAGAGCTCTTCGGCCAGCAGATTGTTGTTCAGACCGGCGCAGATCAGGTCCGCCACGATCGAGGCTGACAGGGGCGGCGGATCGAGATGGGCCAGGGCGCCGGGGTGGTTGGGGTTGTAGGCCCCTTCCATCACCAGCTGCAGATCGGCCAGCAACCGGTCGCTGCCGAGCCCAGATGTCTCCGGTTCCACCACCGGCAGGACGCTCAGCCCGGGAAGGGGCGTGCCATGGCCAGCCTGGCCAAGCCAACGGCAGAGGAGTCCGGATGCCTGCTGCAGGACGTCTTCCAGGGCCGGGTCAGGCAGAAAGGGATCGGCGAAGCAGCCGAACTCCTGGGGGGGCGGCGCTGACCGGTGGGCGGGGGGGACGCTGGCCAACGGCGACTGTGGGGGTATGGGCATTCTGCCGGGTGCCCTGGCGGAGAGCTGGCTAGAAGGAGGCGATGCTGAGTGACGCCGACAGCCTGCTGTGGATGGACCGGCTCCTGCGGCTCTCCGAGGCGGCCGGGGCGCGAGGAGAGATCCCTGTGGCGGCGGCCTTGCTGGATGAGTCCGGCCACTGCGTGGGCTGGGGCAGCAACCGGCGCCACCGGCGGGCGGATCCCCTGGGGCACGCCGAACTGCTGGCCCTGCGCCGGGCCGCCGCCGCCCGGGGCGACTGGCGCTTCAACGGCTGCACGCTGCTGGTCACCCTCGAGCCTTGTCCGATGTGCGCCGGTGCCCTGATCCAGGCGCGGGTGGGAACCGTGATCTACGCCGCCGCCGATCCCAAGCGTGGCGCCCTCGGCGGCAGCCTCGATCTCTCCAGCCACC
>JBBQIH010000158.1:0-6607 GCA_038324725.1 Cyanobacteriota bacterium
CGCTACCAAGCTGCGCTACGCCCCGGCGGGACGAAGCTATCACAGCGTCCTGGGGGTCCCGCGACGCCTGGACAGCCGCCGCATCAGGCGGTTCGTGAGACGTTGACGCCCCATGACCGTGTAGCCACAGAGGCGCTCGCGGCGCGCCATCAGCCGCAGCTCCGCCAGTCCCATCTTGGCCAGCTGCAGCTCAGGCAACCGCTGCCAGGCCATCGACGGCAGGGGCAGTTCGGAGCCTTCCCGGCCCTCCCCGAAGCCCTTCAGGGCGCTGCCGGCCATCCACTCAGGCACCAGCACGAACAACACCGCCAGCAGGCCGTAGAGCTCGACCAGCCCCTTGGGCAGCGGATGCAGCTGGCGCCTCGGCTGGTCCTGATCCTGATCCAGATCCTCGGTGGGGTCGCTCACGAAAGCAGCGAAGGCACCAAGACACTCGGCCCCTGGCGCCACTGCAGAGGGGGCTCCCCGGAGGGGTTCAGCCGCACCGTCCAGAAGGCAAGGGCGAAACAGATCCCGACGGCGGCGATCAGGGCCACGATCACGACCCGATCGGAGAGGGGCTTCATACCTGTTCGCTGCGTACGCAGATCCGACGACTGGGCAGCTGCTCGAGGGTGAGCTCATCGCCTCGCAGGATCACCCGCAGGCTTTCGTTCTGGTAGCGAAGGCCCGGAGCATCCGATTCCTCCCGGAACAGGGTGGACCGGGAGCGGCCAGCGATCAGAGAGGCCTGGGAGGCATTGCGCTCGAGCACCACGGAGACGCGGTCACCGCACAGGAAGCGTTCCCGTATGTCGTAGTTCTCCCACCAGGGGGACTGCATCGCCAGCAGAGGCAGGAGTCCGAGCGCGAGCAGCGGTGAGGCGGCCATGGGAGTAGCGGTCAGACGAGGGCGATCGGCGCATTGTCGCCGCGAAGGACGCAATGGGGGATGGCCCAGTCATAGCTTTCCCACACGGAGGCGGGAAGGAGATAGGTGGCACCGGGATACGTGCCGAGGGTGATGCCCGTGGGCTGGGCGGAGCAGTAAGGACGGCTCCCGGGCTTGGCCAAGTACTGCTGGTGGTAGGGCTCAGCGACGTGGAAACGTCTGCCGGAGCCGATCTCGGTGGTGATCCTTCCCGCGCCGGCGCTATCGAGGGCCTCCTGGTAAGCCTGGCGGCTGGCTTCGGCGAGGGCCAGCAGCGCGGGGTCGTCCACGAAGATGGCCGATCGGTACTGGCTGCCCCGGTCGTTTCCCTGGCGGTTGCCCTGGGTGGGGTTGTGGCACTCCCAGAAGAGCTTGAGCAGATCGGCGAAGGAGAGCCGGGCGGTGTCCCACACCACCCGCACCACCTCGGCGTGGCCGCTGCGGCCGCTGCAGACCTGCTCGTAGCTGGGGGAGGCGAGCTGGCCACCGGCGTAGCCCACGGCCGTGCTGACCACGCCTGGCAGCCGCCAGAAACCCTTCTCCGCCCCCCAGAAGCAGCCACAGCCAAACTGGGCCTCGGCCTGACCCGCCACCACTGGGGCCGCCAGGGGGGTGCCGAGAACGGCGTGGGTCCCTGCGGCCACCGTGCCGGCTTTGTCAGGGGCCGGGTTGCTGCTGTCGCTCGAGAGACTGTTGAAGAGGCCGAACAAGGTTGTTGCCGTCAGGACTCCAACCCTAGGAAGCGCCTTGATGGTCCTGTTGGGGCACCAGGGCGATGTGGTTCAGCAGGGTGGTGATGAAGGCGAAAAGCAGAAACGGCAGCGACAGCACCAGGATCAGGCCCACCCCCACCAGGGCGAACAGGGGGCGGCTTGCCCCCATCAGGGCCAGACCGGCCGCCAGGCTCACGAAGATCACGGCCATCCAGATCAGGACCTGGGCGTAGATGTCGCCGAAGGTCAGGGTGCAGCGAACGTTGAGCGTCTGGCTGAGGGGTGACGGGGTGGGGGCCATGGGGACGGCGTGGCAGGCGGTGATAGAACCACGGCCCTACCAGGTAAGCCCGGCCATGCTCCCTGGACCGGGCAACTCAACATCTGTTTGAAACCAGGTGCCGACTCCGGCCCGCGAGGACCCAGCCGGTTCAAGCGGTCTGCAACTGACGCACGGCTTCCTCCCGATCCCAGAGGCGGCGGTAGGTGCCCTCCTGCTGCAGCAAGTCGGTGTGATGGCCCTCCTGGACGAGGTGACCCGCTTCGAGCACCAGGACCCGGTCGCAGGCCGCCGCGGCCGAGAGCTGGTGGCTGATCATCACCACCGTGCGCCGCTGCTCCTCGCGCACCGAGCGCAGGATGCCCGCGGCGGTGGTGTTGTCGACGCTGGCCAGGGCGTCGTCAAGCACCAGCAGCGGGGCCTCCACCAGCAGCGCCCGCCCCAGGGCCGTGCGTTGGCGCTGGCCGCCGCTCAGGGTGATTCCCCGCTCTCCCACCAGGGTGAGGTAGCCATCGGGGAAGCCCTTGATGTCCCCCTCCAGCCGGGCCTGGCGGGCGGCCTCCTCCACCCGCTCCATGCCCGCTTCGGGATCGCCGTAGCGCAGGTTGTCGGCCAGACTGGCGGTGAACAGGTAGCCCTCCTGGGGCACCAGGGCCACCTGCCGGCGCAGATCGCTCAGCCGCAGCCTGGTCACGTCGACGCCGTCGAGGAACAGCTGGCCGGAAGGCACCTCCACCATCCGGCCGAGGGCCCGGGCCAGGGTGGTCTTGCCGCAACCCACCGGTCCCACCACCGCCACCAGCTCACCGGGGTGGATCGCGAAGCTGAGGTTCTCCAGGGCCGGCCGCTCCGCCCCCGGGTAACGGACCGTGAGCCCCTTGGCCCTGACGGCCCCGAGCGCCGGCCGCCCAGGGGGCAGCGGATCGGAGGGTGACACGATGGCCGGGGGGTGACTGAGAAGGGCTTCCACCCGCTCCAGGCTCACCTGACCGGTCTGGAAGGTGTTGAGGGTGAAGCCCAGCAGGGCGGTCGGGAAGACCAGGCGCTCGACGAACAGGATCAGGGCCACCAGATCACCGATGCTGAGTCGACCGCTTTCCAGCTGGCCGCTGCCTAGCGCCAGCAGCAGCAGCAGGCTGAGGGAGGCGATTCCTTCCAGCAGTGGAAAGAGGGTGCTGCGGGTGCGGGCCAGCGAGAGCTGGGCGTCCAGATAGACCTTATTGAGATCGGCGAAGGCCTTTTCCTCGGTGGCCTCTTGCCCGTAGATCTTGATGGCGCCGATGCCGCTGAGGTCCTCCTGGACCAGGTCGCTGAGGTTGGCCAACACCTCCTGCTGGCGGCGCTGCTGTTTCATCATGCGGCCGCCGAACAGGCGCACCACCATCAACATGCCGGGGTAGAGCGACACCGCCGCCAGGCTCAGCAGCGGGTCGATCGCCAGCATCGCCGGCAGGGTGAGGGCATAGGCCAGCACCGTGTTGGTGAGGCTGAGCAGGGCGAAGCCCAGCAGGCGCCGGATGTTCTCAACGTCGCTGGTGGCCCGGCTGATCACCTCGCCGCTGCCGGTGGTCTGCACCCAGCCGGGGTCCTGGGTGAGCACGTGGTCGAAGATGCGCTCCTTCAGGCTCGCTTCCACCTGCCGGCCCACCCCGAACACGAGCATCCGCGAATAGAGGCGGGTGGCTCCCATCACCGTGGCCATCACGATGATCAGGCCCGCCACGCCCAGCACATCCGCCATCACGAAGCCGGGTTTGAGCGCATTGATCGTCTGCCGCACCACCAGGGGGATAGCCACACCCAGCAGGTTCACCACCACCAGGGCGCCGGCCCCCACCAGCACCGTGCGCCTGTGCGGTCGGAGATAGCGCCCGATCAGATCCAGCCGCAGGGCGCTCATGCAGGAAGGGAGGGGCATCGGGGGCTCCTAACCTAGGCATCGCTCCCCAGGGCCCAAGGGCCGCCCGGGCCATGGACGACCAGAATCACCCCCTCCATGCCAGCGACCGGGAAACGGTCGACCGGCTCCTGGCGGTGGAGCGTCCACAGGACGAGCACCTGGTGGACGCGGCCCGGCTGCAGATGCGCTATCGGGGCTTTCCTGGCGCCGCCGACATCCGCGACGACCTGGAGCGGATCCTGAAACTCTGGGGTCTCGACGCCGAGGCGCTCCACGGCCGCACCCGGGCCATCTGGGCGGCCGGATTCCGGCCGGGCGCTGCTCCGGTGGCCGAAGCGGTGGGTTCCGGGTTTGACACCGCCTCCGACGACGCGGGCTGACCCGGGGAGTGCCGGTTTTCAGTCTGTTGGTCAGAACGGCTCTGCACAGGCGATAGTGGGAGTGTCCCCATCACCCGGCCCGGCGTGCTTTGCACACGGGCTATTTTTTTGGGCAGAGCCGGCCCGACCAGGCCTGGGCCAGCAGGTGGCCGGGGTCCCTTAAGTTGCCGCTGACGGTTCAGCGTTTGGTGATGCCTGCTTTTCCCGCCTGGCCCCAGCTGCTGGAGCAGCTTCTGTGCGGCCAGGACCTTCAGGCCGACCAGGCCGAGTCCTTGATGCGGGGCTGGCTGGCCGGCGCCATCGATCCGGTGCTGACGGGTGCTCTGCTGGCGGCCCTGCGGGCCAAGGGCACCAGCGGCGAAGAACTGGCCGCGATGGCCGCCGTCCTGCGGGAGGCCTGCCCCCTGCCGGGGGAGCGGCCCCAGCTGGAGCTGATCGATACCTGCGGCACCGGTGGCGCCGGTGCCGACAGCTTCAACATCTCCACGGCCGTGGCCTTCACGGCGGCCGCCTGCGGAGCCCATGTGGCCAAGCACGGCAACCGCAGTGCCAGTGGCCGGGTCGGATCGGCCGACGTGCTCGAGGCCCTGGGACTGCACCTGGGGGCCCCCCTGGCGACGGTGGTGGAGGCTCTGCCGCGCACCGGCGTGACCTTCCTGTTCGCCCCGGGCTGGCACCCCGCCCTGGTGGGGATGGCCCCCCTGCGCCGCAGCCTCGGCGTGCGCACCGTCTTCAACCTGCTCGGGCCGCTCGTCAACCCCCTCACCCCCGAGGCCCAGGTGCTGGGGGTGGCCCGGCCCGACCTGCTCGATCCGATGGCCGACGCCCTGCGTCGCCTCGGTCAGCGGCGCGCGATCGTTGTCCATGGCCATGGCGGCCTGGATGAGGCCACCCTGTCCGGTCCCAGTGAGCTGCGTCTTCTGGAGGACGGCGTGGTGCGCAGCGACTGGCTCAATCCCGCTGAGCTGGGGCTGGCGCCCGCCGATCTGGAGGCCCTCAGGGGCGGGGATGTGGCCGCCAACCGTCTGATCCTGGAGGGGGTCCTGCAGGGACGGGGCACCCAGGCCCAGGCCGATGTGGTGGCCCTGAACGCTGCCCTGGTGCTGTGGGCGGCGGGGCTGGAGTCGTCCATCGCCGCCGCCCTGGCGCGGGCCCGCCAGGCCCTGGCCGACGGCAGTGCCTGGGCCAGGCTCGAAGCGCTGCGGGCCGCCCTGTCGGGGTCTGAAGGATGATCGGGTTCCCTGCCAACGCCACCCTGACCACCCCACAGGAGGCCCCTGCTGCGCCCAGCAGCGCCACTGACGCGGCTGCGCCCAGCAGCGCCACTGACGACGCTGCGGCTGTGCTCGTGCTGGCTGATGGCACCGTGCTGCGGGGCCTGGCCTGCGGGGCCCGTGGCAGCGTCTGCGGCGAGGTGGTCTTCAACACCGGCATGACCGGCTACCAGGAGGTGCTCACCGATCCGAGCTATGCCGGCCAGCTGATCACCTTCACCTACCCGGAGCTCGGCAACACCGGCGTCAACGGCGAAGATCTGGAGGCGGACCACGCCCATGCCCGCGGCTGCATCGTCCGCCAGCTCGCCCCCCGGCCCAGCAACTGGCGTTGCGAGGAGACCCTCGACCACTGGCTGAGTCGCCAGGGGGTGGTGGGCATCCGGGGGGTCGACACCCGTGCCCTGGTGCGCCATCTGCGCGAGGGTGGCGCCATGAATGGTGCCATCGCCAGCGATGGCACCGACCCGGCTGCGTTGCTGCAGCAGGTGCTGGCCACCCCGGCCATGGATGGCCTCAACCTGGCGGCCCGGGTCAGCACCAAGGAGCCCTACACCTGGGGCCGCACCTGCGCGGCCCGCTTCGACACCAGGCTCCAGCCGCGTCCCGACCGTCCCTATCGGGTGGTGGCCATCGATTTCGGCATCAAGCGGGCCATCCTCGAGCGCCTGGTGGCCCATGGCTGTGAGGTCACCGTGCTGCCGGCCGACTCCAGCCTGGACCAGGTGCTGACGCTGCAGCCGGAGGGGGTGTTCCTCTCCAACGGCCCCGGCGATCCGGCGGCGGTGCGCGAAGGAATCGCCCTGGCCCGCGGCCTGCTGCAGCAACCGCAGCTGCCGGTCTTCGGTATTTGCCTCGGCCACCAGATTCTCGGCCTGGCCCTGGGTGGCCGCAGCTTCAAGCTCGGCTACGGCCACCGCGGCCTCAACCACCCCTGCGGCTCCCCCGGATCGGTGGAGATCACGAGCCAGAATCACGGCTTCGCCCTTGAGGAGGCCTCCCTGCCGTCCGAGCGAGTGCGGATCACCCACCACAACCTCAACGACCACACGGTGGCCGCCCTGGCCCTGCGCAGCCAGCCGGTGTTCGGCATCCAGTACCACCCGGAGGCCAGTCCGGGACCCCACGATGCCGACCATCACTTCACCCG
>JBBQIH010000159.1:0-6603 GCA_038324725.1 Cyanobacteriota bacterium
AGTGGCGAAACTCAGCCGCAGGTGGCCCGCCCCACCAGGACCGAACCAGCGGGGGCTCCCGGGAACCACGGCCACCCCATGTGCGTTCCGCAGACGCTCCACCAGCTCCTCGACGCTCTCCTGCAGCGGCGGCAGGCCAACGAACAGCACGAAGGTGGCCGCAGGCGGCTGCACCCGCAGGCCGGGGATCACCGCCAGACGGTTGACGGCCTGATCGCGGCGGTCCTGAAGATGGCGCAGGAACGCCTCCAGCCAGGCCAGGCCGTCGGGTCCGTACGCCGCCGTGGCCGCCACCTGGCTGAGGGTGGCGACGCCATCGACGGTGGAGGGCAGTTCGCTCTGGGCCAGGAGCCTGGCGGCGGCCTCAGGATCGGCCATCGCCACGTAGCCCACCCGCAGGCCGGCCAGGCCGAAGGACTTGGAGAAGCCGTGCACCACCGCCCCGAGGCCGGCCAAGTCCGGAGCCAGGGCCAGCCAACTGGTGAAGGTGGCCGGCGGGTAAACCACATCGCTCCACACCTCATCGCTCAACACCCGCAGACCCCGCTCCAGACAGAAGCGGCCCAGGGCTTCGAGTTCGTCGCGGCGAAAACAGCGGCCCAGGGGATTGTGGGGGTTGCAGAGGCAAAGCAGCCGGGTGCGGCTGGTCACCAGAGCCTCCAGGGCCGAGAAGTCCAGGGGGGCCTGCGGATCGATCCGCCACAGCACCGGGACCCCGCCGGCGCTGCGGACCGTGTGGGCAAACAGGAAATCGACCGGGTCCCAGACGATCGCCTCGTCACCGGGTGACAGCCAGTGGCGTGTCACCAGGGCCAGACCGGCGGCCGCACTGTTCACCGCCACCACGGCCTCGGGCGGAACGGGTGCCCCCCGCTGCCGGAGGTAGCCGGCCACGGCCTCTCGGAAGGAGGGCAGCCCGCCGGCGGGGCCGTAGCTGAACACGCCAGAGCGGGCGTAGTCGGCGATCGCCTCGCGGATGGTCGGGGCCGCCGGAAAGTCCGGATCGGCGGCGGTCAGCGGGATCACTCCCGGGTCCTGCTCGGCCCAGCGCAGGTTGTGGGCCCGCTGGCGCAGGAGATCCAGGGGGACGGCCCCATCGAGGAACGCCTCCGCGAAGCGCTCGCTCATGCCATCAGCGGCAAGGGGAGCCTGCTCAGGGTGGGCTGGACAAAGGCCCGCGCCATCTGCCGACCGGCTTCCACACAGTGCAGAAGTGCCGGCTGGCGCTCACGTGCGTAGGCGGCGAACCGCTCCGGGAGCTCCCCGGAATCCCGACAGTCCCGCAGCAGTCGGCTCAGCAGAACCGCATCTTCGAGCGCCGTGTTGACGCCCTGGCTGGTGAAGGGCAGCAGCGGATGGGCCGCGTCCCCGGCCAAGGCCACATTCCCCCGGCTCCAGCGGTTGGAGACATCCGCGTCCACGGTGTGCCACAGGTGGGCGCTGGAGGGATCGGTGGCGCCCAGCCCGTGGCGCACCATGGCGGGGAAGTGGCGGAAGTGCTCCTCGAGGAAGGCCCCCACATCGGCCCTCCGTGGGGTGGCAAAACGCTCACTGTCGAACTGCGCGAACCAGATCAACCCGTCATCGCCCAGGGGAACCAGGCCCACCGCCAGTCCCCCGGAGGGATCCAGCACCTTCAAAAAGCGATGGCCCAGCTCTGAGGCCAGCAGGGGCTGCCTCGTGTGGGCCACGATCTCCTTGACGCGGCCTGGCTGGGCCGTCGAGGTGCAACCCATCGCAAGCCGGCAACTGGAGCGGACGCCATCGGCCGCGATGAAGGCATCGGCTTCATGGGAGTGTCCGTTCTGGAAGTGCACCGCCGTTGCCGTCTCCCCAGCCCACGCGAAATGCTGGAACGGGTGGTTGAACTGCACGAGCTCAGGCGGGGCTCCGCGCAGCAGCGCCTCCAAAAGCCGATGACGCCTCAGCGCCACCGCCCCATCGATCGGATAATCCGCATGAACGTCGCCTGAGCAACAGACGATCCGTACCGATGTGATCGGGTGGCCCAGATTGTCTGCAGGATCGCAGCCAAGGCGGCGCAAGGACTCGCAGCCATTGGCCAGCAGCAAGAAGCCATGACCATTCGACGTCGGCGTGACAGCCCGTTCAAAAACGCGCACCGGCAGGCCTTCTCTCCAGAGCCCCCTGGCCAGGGCCAGCCCGCAGGCTCCTGCACCAATGACTGCGGTATGAATCACCTCTCGAGATCCACAGTCAAGGGGAGGTTAAGCCGGCCGTTCAGGAAAGAATGAACGGATACAAACGAAGAAGTCATGATCGCAGCGATGCCCGCTGGTCGAAGGAAGACTGACTATCGGATGTTAGGGGTAGAAACAATCCTGTGGATGTGACAGGAGACGATTGCGACCGATTGGGGAGTGTGGCTGAGAGTTTTCTGAGTAAAGGTGAGGAGCTAGCGGTGAAAGGAAGGATCGATCGGCAACCAGCTCCCAGCACGTGGGTCGAACCAGCGGATGGGGAGCCTCAACGTCCATTCTTTGGCCCCAGGATTCACCCTGGTCACCCCATGGGGCGAGCTGCAGGCGGGCCACCGCGAAAGCCGGCGGCGAAGGGCTCCTCAAGGCTTGGTGGCTAAGGTGAGGCCCGTGAGGGAGGGACATGCGCCGGCGCACCAAAGCGGTGATCATCAGCGGAGCGCTTCTTTCAAGCACCTCTCTCCTGATCTATACCCATCTCCTTGATCGACGCCAGGTGAATCAATGGCGTGATCAAAGCGATCGGGTCGCCCTGCGCTTGTGCGATGCGTTGCAGGCAATGGAGCGCGTCTTTGCCAAACCAATTGCTGAGCAAGGCCCTACCCAAAGGGCCGTTGAACAGCAGGACGTGTCCTCCCACCGTCTGCAGGTCGTCACCCGTTCAGACCGCGCCTCGCAGCCCGTGCCCGCCGGGAGGCCTCCCCTCGCTGCCTGGCGCGAAGGCCTCCCGCTGCTCTGTCCAAGACAGTTTTCCAGCACGCCACTGGTGATGGCTGTTGAGCCTTCCCGGCCCGACACCGTGCTGTTCACCTCTGGCCCCGGGCGCCAGCAGAATGCCCGGTGGGTCCAACTCCGTGGACAGGCCTTACTCGATGCCGATGCCGCCGGCCACGGGCCCATCCAGCTGGCTCCATGGTCAGTGGTCGTCGCCTCAGCCGAAAAAGACAGCCACATCTATCACCTCAGCTTCGGGGAGTTTGAAATTGGCCTGAATCTGACGCGAGCTGGCCATGCAGCAGATCATGATGAACGAACTCTTGCCCTGACGCTTGGCGTGCTTGGTGTGCTTCTCGCTGGGTTGATGGCCTACATCTCCAGCCAGAGGGAAAAGCAGCACCAGCAAGTAGTCAGCACCGTTCAAAAAGACAGCCAGTCTTCATTCCTTACCCACGATGCACTGGTCAGGGATCTGGAACGTCCTGCCATCAGGAATCTGCTGCATCGACTGGACGCCGCCGTTCTGGTGACCATTGATTTTCGCTATCTCGAACGCCAGAGTGGACGTCACAGCGAGGTGGAATCCTCCGAGATTCTGACCATTGCCTGTCGCGCCATCGACAAAGGTTGGCCTGTCCACCCTGATTTCAACTTTTATCGCATCTCAAAGAACAAGATGGCCCTCATCGTGCGGGCATCTGGAAGCATTCCGATCGATGACACGGCCGCCTGCGAAGCGCTACTCGCCAGGCTGCTTGGCATTGTGTCGGGTTCGATTCAGGTTTCCAGTAACTCAGTTCTGGGGTGGGATGATGTGATCATTACCGGACAACGCTTCCGGCTGAATGATCCCCCGACCTCCCTGCTGACGATGCAGGCTTTCGGCGAGAGGCTGACCGCCGAGGATCGCAGGTCCTTTCGGATGGTGAAAAGTGGAGATGATCTACTGGTCAGAGACAAGAGTGAAATCAGAACGCAACTCAGCTGCTTAACCGCCCGTGATCTTGAGCTTTATTTCCAACCCATCCTGCAGATCTCGAATCCCGGCCATTTTGGTCTTGAACTCCTGATCAGATTCCGCCCAGCAACGCTCAACAAGCTCGGCACTGGCAAGGTCATGCAACTGGCCCATGACATCGGGATCGCCCATCAGATTGATGCCCTTGTCGTGAGCCGATTGGCCGAAGTCAAGCAAGCCCTTAGCGAATCCGAGCTTCTGCGCCATCGGATTGAGTATGTCTCAATCAACATCAGCGCGGATTCTGTTGCCACAGATCAACGACTGAATCATTTGATCGGCCTGTTCAAAAAACATGCCATCGATAGTTCCATATTCTATATCGAGATCACAGAAATGGCCGTTACAGATATCCTGGCTGGGTCCGAAGATGTGATAACGGCTTCAGAGCGTCTGACGAAGGAGTTGAACTTTAGGATTTTTATTGATGACTTCGGATCAGGGCTTTCTAATTATAGGCGCATCAGCGAAGCCTGGTATGACGCCATCAAACTTGATATTGATCTCATCAAAGGGATCGATCGGTCCTTCAGACTTCAGCGCTATGTAGGTTCGTTCATTGACACGGTCCATGCGCTCGGCAAAACGGTGGTCTGTGAAGGTGTTGAAACCCATAATGAACTGGCCGCTGTCGTTCGCTTGGGGGCTGATGCGTTGCAGGGGTTTCTCATCTCTCACCCCATCGCCTTGGAGGATGTGGAATCCTTCATTCTGTCCTCTGAATGGGCGGATTGCGAATCCCTCCAACAGACCTTGGAAACGATCCGCGCCACGTCACGACTGCGGGATTCAGGAGATGGCGAAGAGTTCAGGACCGCCGAACGAAAGGTTTCGCTGGAGCGCTACATCGTTGATAACTGGTCAAGGCTGCGTAGCTTTGAAGAGTTCATCTTGCTATTTGTCAATGAGTTGAAGTCCTGGGGATTGGAGATCTATCGCTTTTCTTTGGCGTTTCTTCCCGACCAGGACGACATCGATTGCAGTCAGTATGTCTGGGTAAATTCCCGTCCGGGCCTGGTTGGAACCTTGCGCATGGAAAGGGATTTCCTGGAGGAGGATGAGCACCTCCGTAGTCCCCTGCACTTCATTGCCACAAGGAGCAAGGTCTTTCGGCAAAGGTTGACATCAACCAAGGACAACAGCTTCCCCTTCCTGGACTCCCTTCAGAAGGCCGGCTGCAGCGACTATCTCGGCATCCGACTGGACTCCCGAGGGATCTCGATCCCCGTTCTCAGCATTGCCCTGCACGAAGGAAGCGTCTTCAGCGATGCGGAGGTGCAACGCATTGAAGCCATGAGCAGCTTGTTGAGCTTGCTGTTCTATGCCTTTGAGAGCGAACGCTCCAAGCGACTGGCGATGCTGGATCCACTCACCCAGCTGGCCAACCGACGCAGCTTTGATTCGTTCCTCAAGGGCAATATCTCGGCTGCAAGACTCCAACAAGACAACCTATCCCTAGCCTTGATTGATATTGATCAATTCAAGGCAGTGAATGATTTGCAGGGCCACGCCTATGGCGATCGATGTCTCAGGGACATCGCCGATTCTCTCAGGGCTTGCCTGCGCCGAAAGAGCGACTTCGTGGCCAGGCTGGGAGGTGAAGAGTTTGCCATTCTCCTGCCCAAAACGGATGCGGACTCCTCACTGAAACTTTGCGAGAAGCTGCGCCAGTCCATCCTTGATAAGGGGATCTATCATCCCGGCCAGAGCACCGGCAACGTTCTCACCGTCAGCATTGGAATCGCGGTGTGGGATCCCCTGTCTACGGCAGACTGTGATGCCGACAGGCTGATGCAGTTAGCCGACGACTGCCTCTACGAGGCCAAACGCCATGGCCGTAATCAGGTGGTCTGCCGGTCCCTGCCCAGCCAGGCTGGCCTCTCGGCCTGAGCGCTCCGGGGCCCAGAGTCCTCCCATTGATCGATGTGCAGCCTTCCTGTGGTCGCCCCCTCCCCAGATCATGTCCCCGCAGTCCGGGTGCGCCTGTTCGCCGACCTGCGGGAACGGGCCGGCTGGGGTGAGCGTCTGGTCCCCCTCAAGGGCAGCCCCACCAGTGCCGCGGATCTCTGGCGGCATCTGGCCCTGGGGACCGACTCCGCCGCAGGCGGCGGGATCCCCCCCAGCACCCGCATCGCCATCAACCAGGCCTTCGCCACCCCCGACACCCCCCTGCGCCCTGGCGACGAGGTGGCCTTCCTGCCCCCGATCACCGGAGGCTGACCGATGCCAACCCCCAACCCATCACCCCCGATCGTGGTGCAGCTCCTGGAGGGACCCTTCCAGCCCCTGGAACAACTGGCCGCCTGGCAGCGGAGCCTGTCGGCGGACGGCCGCGACAGCCCTGGCGCAACGGGTTCAGCCGCCGAAAGCCACTTCATCGGCCGCGTGCGCGCCACCACCGCCGCCGGCGAGCCCCTGGAGGCCCTGGAACTGGAGCACTACCCGGGCATGAGCGAGGCCCAGCTGCGAGCCCTCGCCGAGGCCTGCGCGGCGCGCCACGGGGCGGGCGCGGTGCTGGTGGCGCATCGGGTGGGGCGGATCGCACCGGGGGAGGCGATCGTGCTGGTGGCCGTCCAGGCCGACCGCCGCGGCCCGGCGCTGCGCTGCGTCCAGGAGCTGCTGGAGGATCTCAAGCACCACGCTCCCTTC
>JBBQIH010000160.1:0-6596 GCA_038324725.1 Cyanobacteriota bacterium
CTGCATGAACTCGAACTGGCGGTCGGCGCGCAGGTCCTCGTCGCGGAAGCAGCGGGCCAGCTGGTAATAGCGCTCCAGGCCGCCCACCATCAGCAGCTGCTTGAACAGCTGGGGCGACTGGGGCAGGGCGAACCACTCACCGCCGCAGACCCGGGAAGGCACCAGGTAGTCGCGGGCGCCTTCGGGGGTGGAGCGGGTGAGCACGGGGGTTTCCACCTCAATGAAACCCTCCCCCTCCAGAAAGCCGCGGGCGGCCCGCACGGTGGCGTGGCGCAGGCGCAGGTTGCGGGCCATGCGCTCGCGGCGCAGGTCCAGGTAGCGGTGGCGCAGGCGCAATTCCTCGCGGGTGTTCTCCTCGTCGTGCACCGACACCGGGAAGGGCAGGTTGCCGCGCACCTCGTTGAGCACCGTGATGCCGCTCGCCAGCACCTCGATCGCCCCGGTGGCCAGGCGTTCGTTGAAGGACTCAGCCGGCCGGGCCCGCACCTGACCCTCCACCCGCAGCACGGTCTCGTGGCGCAGGCGCTCGGCCACGGCGAAGGCGGGGGGGGCCAGATCCGGATCCACCGTGATCTGCACGGTGCCGCTGCGGTCGCGCAGGTCGATGAAGATCACACCGCCGTGGTCACGGCGACGGTCGACCCAGCCGCACAGCTGGACCTGCTGGCCAATGGCGTCGTTGCGCAGATCGCCGCACCCGTGGCTGCGCATGGGGAGGAACACATCAATCCGCGAGTTTCCCACAGGGCGTCCGCGGCCCGGGCGTGCTCAGCCGCGCCGGTAGAAGGGCCGCCGCACCACCAGCGCCGGCTCGGCCCGGCCGCGGATCTCCACCGCCAGTTCGGTGCCGGGTTTCGCCGCCGCTGCCGGCACGTAGGCCAGGGCCACCGCTTCCGCCAGGGTGGGGGACCAGGTGCCGCTGGTGACCACACCCACTGCCACGCCGTCGTGCAGCACCGGGTAGCCGTGGCGGGCGATGGCGCGGCCCTGCAGCTTCAGCCCCACCAGCTTGCGGCCCACCCCCACGGCCGTCTGGCGCTCCAGGGCGGCGCGGCCGATGAAGTCCGCCGGCATCTCCAGGTGCACCAGCCAGCCCAGTCCGGCCTCCAGGGGGGTGGTGGCGTCGTCCATCTCGTTGCCGTAGAGGTGCATCGCCGCCTCCAGCCGCAGGGTGTCGCGGGCGCCGAGGCCGCAGGGGGTGACGCCGTCGGCCAGCAGCCGCTGCCAGAGGGCCAGGCCGGCCCGGCGGTCCAGCAGCAGCTCGAAGCCGTCTTCACCGGTGTAACCCGTGCGGCCCACGAACACCGGCGCCCCATCGATGGCCAGCTCCCGGTGGCCGAACCGGGGCAGCCCCGCCAGGCTGGTGCCCGTGAGGGCCTCGAGGCGGGCGGGCGCTTCCGGGCCCTGCAGGGCCAGCAGCACGCCATCGCCCTTGCGGTCGCTGATGACGATCCCCTCGGGTTCCAGCTGGCTGGCGATCCAGGCGGTGTCGGCCTCGGCGCAGGCGGCGTTGATCACCAGCACCAGTTCATCCCCCTCCCCCTCGGGGCCGCCCAGCCGGCCGCGGTCGTAGACGATCAGGTCGTCGCGGATGCCACCGGCCTCATTGAGCAGCACGGTGTAGCAGGCCTCGCCAGGCCCGATGCGGAACAGGTCGGTGGGCACCAGCCGCTGCAGGGCGTCCTTGGTGCCCTGCCCCCGCAGGGTGAGCACCCCCATGTGGGAGATGTCGAAGACACCGCAGTGCTTCCGCACGGCGTTGTGCTCCTGCACCAGGCCGGAGAACTGGATCGCCATCTGCCAGCCGGCAAAGGGCACCATGCGGGCGCCCGCGGCGATGACCGCCGCGTCCAGGGGGGTTCGGCGCAGGGGGGTGGAATCCATCAGTGGCGGCAAACGGCCAGGAGGAGGCCGGTGCAGGGTGGCGCGATCCTATGGAGGGGAGGGCCGCGACCCGGGAAGGCTCTGTCGCCGCCAATACCGAAGAAAGCCTGTGATTCGGCTTCCACCCCTATCACACCAGCGTGGAACTGCGTACTTTAAATTCCCCACAAGGTCAAGAGGATGGGCAACCGTCCCAACTGTCGCAGCTGTCGCCATTGCACCCCTCCCGCCGGGGTTGAGATGGGATGGTGCCAGCTGCGCCAGCTTCCCATCCACGCCGAACTGGTGGCCGATCTCTGGTGCCACCACTGGACAGCGCGCCCGCCCCGCCTGCCGGTGGTGTCCCCCGACGGCCATCTCAGGCCGGCCCGCGTTCCGCTGGGCAGTCAGCAGCTCAGCCTGGCCACCGGACTCAGCTGACTGTGCGTGGACGGTCAAAAGTGTGACGGTTGATTCCCTTTGGGCTTTCTTCCACCGTTTCTCCCCACTTTCGCCTAGCAGAACGCCCCGTTTGGCCCTAGGAAGGCAGTACCTCGTTCACCCCCACCACGGAGGTCCGCTGCATTGATCAGAACCACCACATCCCCATCACCCATTGAACTGATGGCCGTTCATGTGGATTGTGAAACCTTCACCCTTCCCACCGGGGCCCACGTCTTCTGCCGCGGCGCCAGCGCCGACGCCATTTATGCCGTCCGGCGCGGCATCGTCGAACTGGTGGGCGAGCAGGGCGAAAAAACCTGTTTCCGCCCCGGTGAGTTGTTCAGTTACCAGGACATCACCTGGCGCGAACTGAGCCACCGCAGCGACGCCTTCGCCCGAACGCCCGTGGAAGTGCTGCGGCTGGATCGGCTCCGCTTCCTCAACCTGCTGCACAACCATCCCACCCTCGCTGTCCAGCTCATCGGCCAGCAGCACACCCGCCTGCGGGAGCAGCGCGCCAGCGGCACCTGCTGCTACTGAACGCCAAGCAACAGCAGCAGGCTGCGCACCACCTTGGCGGCCAGCACGGCGCTGACGCCGCTGGGGTCGAGTTGGGGGGCCAGTTCCACCACGTCGGCGGCCACCAACCGGTGGTGGCGCAGTTCCTCCACCAGCTCGGCGAACTGGAGCCAGTGGAAACCACCGGGCTCCGGCGTGCCCGTGCCGGGCAGTACGGCGGGATCAAACCAGTCGAGGTCGACGGTGAGATAGAGGGGCCGGCCCCGCAGGGGCGCCAGCGCCGCAGCCATCGCGGCGATCGACACCAGCCGGCCACTGGCGCGCAGCTCCTGGAACTCCTCGCGGGTGCCGCTGCGGATGGCGATCTGGCGCAGCTCGCCGCTGGGCAGCACCTCCAGACAGCGGCGCATGGCGCAGGCATGGCTGTGGCGGGCCCCGAGCCAGCTCTGGCGCAGGTCGGCGTGGGCATCGAGCTGCACCATGACCAGATCCGGGTGGCGCTGCGCCACCGCCGCCACGGCCCCACTGCTGATCGAGTGCTCACCGCCCAGCATCAGGGGCGCCAGGCCCAGGTCCAGCACCGCCTCGGTGGCCTGGCGCACTGCCGCCACCACCGGCTCGGGGGCGCCGAAGGGAATCGCCACGGCCCCCAGGTCGGCAAAAGCCAGGTCCTCGAGATCCAGGTCGAGCTGGGGGTCGTAGGTCTCCAGGCCACTGCTCACCTCCCGGATCGCCGCCGGGCCGAAGCGGGTGCCGGGGCGGAAGGAGGTGGTGCCGTCGTAGGGAACGCCGAACAGCCCCACGGCGCAACCCCGGGGCTCGCGGCGGGCGCCCATGTAGATCGCCCCTTCGGTGTCGAACAGCTCCAGGCTCATGGCTGGACCGCGGCGTCGGCCAGTTGGCGCTCCACGAAGGCCGGCACCGCCTCGAAGGCACCCCGCTGCCAGCGGGGTGACCAGATGCTGCAGCCCGGCGCCACCGCCGCGGCGCGCTCCGCCAGCGGCTCCCGGTAGCGGGGGCCATCGGGGCAGGCGAAGGTCCAGCTCCACCAGCCGCTGGGGTACATGGGCACCCAGCCATAGAGCGGATCGGCATGGCCGAACACCTCGCGCAGCAGCCGTACGGTGTCGATGTGGACCTGGCGGAAGGCCTCGGGGGATTCGCTCTGGGTGGCGAACACACCGCCGGGGCGCAGCAGGCGGCGGCAGTGCTGGAAGAAGCCTTGGTTGAACAGGCCCTCCGCCGGCCCGGCCGGATCGGAGCCATCCACCAGTACCACATCGTAGCTGGCGTCGGGGGCGGCGGTCGCCCAGGCGATGCCATCACCGACGGTGAGGTGGAAGCGGGGATCGCTCCAGGCGTCGCCGCCGAGGCTGGGCAGGTGCTTCCGGGAGAGCTCCACCACCAGCCCGTCGATCTCCACCATATCGAGGTGGGCGACGCCGGGGTGGCGCAGACACTCGCGGGCGGTGCCGCCATCCCCACCACCGATCACCAGCACCCGCTCGATCGAGGCGGCGGCGCAGAGGGCCGGGTGCACCAGCGGTTCGTGGTAATGCCGCTCCTGCTTCTCCGCGGTCATCCAGCAGCCGTCGAGCAGCAGGCCCTTGCCGTAGGTCTGGCTGTCGATGATCGTGATGCGCTGGTAGGGGCTGGTGTGCTCCTCCACCACGGTGGCGGCGAGGCCGTAGCGCACCCCGCCCAGCTCCTCGTCCACCCAGGTGCCGCTGGGGAAGGCGTCGGCCGGTGGCTGTTGCGGTCCCATGCGGTTGGCTCGTGGCTTTCCAGCTAAACCTTCGGCAGGACCTCTTGTCACGGCGCCATGGCACATTCCAGACGCCACTTACTGCAGCTCCTTGGCCTGGCGGGCGCCGGACTGGCCCTGGACACGCTGAGGCCGGCGGCGGCAGCGGCGGCGGATGGCACCCTGTCCGAGCGGCTGTCGGTGTGCCAGCCCAGCGGCGACCCACTGCAGGAGTTGCTGCGCCGCAACCGCGACTTCTGCCAGGCCTGGCAGGCCGCCGAGCGCAGCGACGATCCCCAGGGCCGGGCCACCCTGCTGCACGAAATCTGGCCGCTGCACTGCCAGGTGCGGCCCGATGCCCTGGCCGCCGGCCAGCGGCCCTGGGCGGCGGTGCTCTGCTGCGCCGATTCGCGGGTGGCACCGGAGTGGATCTTCGCCTGTGGCGCCGGGGAGCTGTTCGAGGTGCGCAGCGCCGGCAACACGGCCTTCGACGCGGGCATCGCCTCGCTGGAGTACGCGGTGGCGGAGCTGGCGATGCCCCTGATCCTGGTGATGGGCCACAGCGGCTGCGGCGCGGTGACCGCCGCCATGGCCAGCGCCCCGCTCACGCCTCTGCTGGAGGAGCTGGTGGCACCGATCCGGGCCAGCCTGAAGCCGGGGGCGGACCTGGCCCAGGCGGTGCGCACCAACGCGGCCGCCGCCGCCGCCGACCTGCCGCAACGCAGTGCCCTGCTGCGCGAGGCCCTGGCGGATGGGCGCCTGCGCATCCAGGCCGCCTACTTCGACATCGGCAGTGGCGAAGTGAGCCTGGTGTGAGCGGCGATCTGCCCCTGGGGAACGGCCTGGCGATCCCTGCGGCCGAGCTGGGCTGGCGCTTCTCGCGCGCCTCCGGCCCCGGGGGCCAGGGGGTGAACACCACGGACTCCCGGGTGGAGCTGGTGTACGACCTGGCCGCCAGCAGCGCCCTGCCGCCGACCCTGCGGGAGCGGGCTCTGAGGCGGCTGGCTGCCCGGCTCACCCCGGCCGGCCTGGTGGTCGTGGCGACGGAACAGCGCTCCCAGTGGCAGAACCGTCAGGCGGCTCAGAAGCGCCTGGTGGAGCTGCTTCAGGCGGCGATCGCGCCGCCTCCGCCACCCCGCCGGCCGACGAAACCCAGCCGTGGCTCGGTGGAGCGCCGGCTGCAGGCCAAACGACAGCGGGGATCGCTCAAGAGCCGCCGGCGGCAGGGTCCGCCTGAGGAGGGGTAGGGCCAGGGCCGCTCTCGGAGCGGATCTGCGCCTTGGCCGCCTGCCAGTGGCCCTCCAGTTCCGCGAGGCCGCAGCCGCCCAGATCACCACCCAGGGCGGCCTCCACCCGGGAGAAGCGATCGAGGAAGCGGCGGCTGGTGCCGGCCAGGCCCTCCTCGGGGTCGAGATCGCACCAGCGGGCCACGTTCACCAAGGTGAAAAGCACGTCGCCCAGTTCTTCCTGGGCGTGGACCCGGTCGCCGCTGGCCACGGCCTCCCGCAGCTCGTCCATCTCCTCCTGCACCTTCGCCCACACGGCCTCCATGGCCTCCCACTCGAAGCCGGCGGCGGCGGCCTTGCGGGAGATGGTCATGGCGCCGGCCAGGGCCGGCTGGCCGCGCACCTTCTGCGCCAGCCGATCGCTGAGGGGGCTGGCAGTCTGCGGCGGAGCGCCAGGGCCGGCGGTGGCCCGCTGCCGCTCCTGGCGTTCAGCGGCCTTGATCGCCTCCCAGCTGCGGCGCACGGCCTCGGGATCGTCGGCCCGCTCCGCCGCCGGGTCGAACACGTGCGGGTGGCGGCGCATCAGCTTGTCCGTGATGGCATCGGCGACGGCGGCCAGATCGAAGCGTCCCGTTTCACTGGCGAGGCGGGCATGCAGGACCACCTGCAGCAGCAGGTCGCCCAGTTCTTCGGCCAGATGGCCGTCATCGCCCTGGCGGATCGCATCGGCCACCTCATGGGCCTCCTCCAGCACGTAGGGGATCAGGGAGCTGTGGGTCTGGGCCAGGTCCCAGGGGCAG
>JBBQIH010000161.1:0-6594 GCA_038324725.1 Cyanobacteriota bacterium
ATTGGCCCGACTCCCACTGCTGCTGTCCCTCTCCTGCCTGGGCACCGCCCTGGCGCTGGTGGGGGGCCGGGCCTTGCTGGCGCGCCAGCCGGCACTGACGCCGGCCACCAGCACCGACCGGCTGGAGTGGCTGCAGCACTGGGATGTCGATCCCTGGCGGCGCCGTGAGGCCAGCCTGCTGCTGGCGGCCCGCAGCAAGGAGCCCCAGGAGCAGCGCCAGTGGCTGCGGGGCCAGGGCTGGGGCCCCGATCCCCTGGCCGCCCTGGTGCTCAAGCAGGACGCCCTGGCCGCCGCGGCCCTCGGACGCCCCGACACCTCCCTGGCCCTGTGGCGCCAGCTGCAGCGGCGCTTCCCGGGCGATCCAGCCAGCGCCGATGCCCTCTACGCCCTCGGCGGCGACGATCCCGCCAAGCGAAAGCAGTTGCTGCAGCGGTTCCCGGCCCACCCCGCCGCCCTGGCGGCCGCGCTGGCGGCCGGCCCCGAGGCCGCCGAACGCCGTCGCGGCGCCCTGCACCTGGCCCGCTGGGGCGCCCGCTGGCCTGGCGCCGAAGCCCGCCTGCGGCAGGTCTGCAAGGAGGACCGCCCGGACCTGAGCGCCCAGCAGCGGGGGCAGCTAGCGGAAGGCCTGGCCGAACTGGGCGATGCCGAAGGGGCCCTGCGCTGCCTGGGCCCATCGTTCAACGGCCTGGGGGCCAGCGGCCGCCTCAGCCTCGGCCGGGCCCTGCTGGCCGGAAACGAGCAGCAGCAGGGCCAGGCCGAACGGCTGCTGCTGGATCTGGTCCGCAGCGCCCCCACCGCGCCGGAGGCCGAGGCGGCCGTGCGCCTGCTGGCCCAGCAGGGCAGTCCCGCCGCCGCCGCCGCCCTGGCCCGCTTGCCGCCCCGTTGGCGCGACAGTGCTCCGGTGCTGGCGCGGCGGATCCAGGAGGCCGAGCCCAAGGGGGACGGCCCCCATCCCGCCACCGACGCCACCGCCACTGACGCCGCCGCCCTCGACCTGCTGCGCCGCTGGCCCCTCGACCCCGCCAGCCGCACGCTGCAGTGGGATCTTGTCCGGGAGCGGCTGCTGGCTGGCCGCTGGCAAGCGGCCCTGGCCCTGCTGGAGGCCATCCCCGCCGACCAGTTGCCGCCGCCGCTGGCCGCCCGCCAGAGCTTCTGGATCGGCTTCGTGCAACAGCAGCTCGGCCAGGACTCTGCCGCCCAGAGCACCTGGCAGGCGCTGCAGCGGCGCCATCCGGGCGGCTACTACGGCTGGCGTGCCGCGGTGCGCCTGGGCCGGGGGGATCTGCAGCTGGACGCCGGCCCCCACACGCCGGACGGGCGCAGAGACTGGCGACCCCTGGCCAGCGGCGACGGGACGCTGGATCGTCTCTGGCGCCTGGATCAGCGCACCGAGGCCTGGGAAACCTGGCGCCACCGCCGCGGGCGCCGCGCCCCGGAGGGCAGCCGGGAGCTGCTGCTGGAGGGGCGACTTCGCCAGGGCGTCGGTGACGACTGGACCGCCTTCGGCCTGCTGGAGCAGGCCAGCCTGAAGCTCGACGGCAACCAGTGCGCCCTGGAGCGGGAGCTGGAGCGCAGCCTGCATCCGCTGCGCTTCGAGGCGGCCTTCCGGGCGGCCGCGACCCAGGCCGGATTGCCGATGGCGCTGCTGCTGGGCGTGGCCAAGCAGGAGTCGCGCTTCACGCCGGCGGTGCGCTCGCCGGTGGGGGCCACGGGCCTGATGCAGCTGATGCCGGCCACCGCCGCCGAGCTGGCCGGCGGGCCGGTACCCGAGCAGGTGCTGGAGGACCCGGCAGGCAACGCCAGCCTCGGCGCCCGCTACCTGGCGCAGATGCTGCGTCAGTGGAACGGCGACCCGCTGCTGGCGGTGGCCAGCTACAACGCCGGGCCCGGCGCCGTGGCCGGCTGGGTGAACCCCCAGCTGGGCAGCGACCCGGAGCTGTGGGTGGAGGCGATTCCTTACCCCGAAACCCGCCTCTACGTGAAGAAGGTGCTGGGCAACGTCTGGAGCTACCAGCAGGGCAGCGAACCGGGCTGCTGATCAGCGCACCAGCATGCGGCCGAAGTTGGCGCCCCCCAGCACCAGCAGGGTGAGCACCCCGGCCAGCACCAGCGGCGGCGGCACCACCCGCACCCGCAGCAGATCGAGCCGGGCCAGCAACACCGCCGAGCCCAGGATCAGCACGTTGGCCAGCACGTTGAGGTGCAGCAGATAAAGGCCGCCGATGGTGACCAGCAGCAGGGTGACCACCAGGCTCACCACCCGGCTGGCGGCCATCAGCATCGACACCTGCCGGATCACCAGATCGGGCATGGTGCAGATGAACACGATCAGCAGGGCCTGCAGACACTCCGCCGACCAGATCAGGGTGGTGAGCTCCTGCACCTGGGAGCTGCCCGTCTCCAGGGCCTGACTCCAGTGCATGCCCAGATAGGTGCTCACCCCCATCAGCACCAGCAACATGGGGGCCTGGATCGGCAACATCATCAGCCGGAAGACGTCCTTCATGGCTCCAGCACCAGGGTGATCGCCTCCAGCGGACAGCTGGGGATGCACTGCTCGCACACCAGGCAGCGGGAGGCCTCGAACTGCAGCCGCTGGCTGGCCGGGGTGTAGTGGAGGGCGCCGCTGGGACAGACGCTGGAGCAGATGCCGCAGTCGACGCAGAGCACCGGATCGATACGGATCTCCCCAGGGGCGCGGTTGAGCCCCAGCCCCTGGCCCTCCAACCAGTCTTCGGCCGCATCGAGCTCGTCGATGTCGCCCGAGAGCTCCACCACCATGGTGCCGCTCTGGTTGGGGGCGATCTGGGCGCGCAGGATCTTGGCGGCGATGTCGAAGTCGACGGCGAGGCGGTAGGTGATCGGCTGGTGCACCGCCTCCGAGGGGAAATGGAGAGTGAGGCGCCGTTTCACCGCTCCTGCCCGGGAGAACTGACGCTAGCAACGATGTCCCGAGCCAGCCCCTGGTTCCGGCCCTGCCGACGGGACAGCGCTGCCAGAGTGGGCGCCATTCCGTGTCGCTGGCATCCATGGCCCCGTCGGGCAGTTCCCCCCCCTCCAGCCTCGGCCGCACCGAGCGCATGGTTCTGGCGGCCGTGGCGGCCGTGCTGGTGGTGCTGATGGTGTGGCTGCGGGGCGGCCTGCATCCGGAAGCCCCCCTGGAACGGCTGGCCCGCCAGTCGCCCGAGCTCACGGTGGCCCTGGCCGATGGCAAGCCCACGGTGGTGGAGTTCTACGCCGACTGGTGTGAGGCCTGCCGCTCGATGGCACCGGCGATGGAGCGGATCGAGCGCCAGCAGCGCGGCCGGATGGATGTGGTGCTGCTCAATGTCGACAACCCCCGCTGGCAGCCGGAGCTGGAGCGCTATGCCGTCAACGGCATCCCCCAGCTGGAGTTCTTCGACGTCACCGGCGGCTCCGTGGGCCGCTCGATCGGTGCCCGCAGCGGCGCCGAACTCGACGCCCTCAGCAGCGCCCTGGTGGATGGCACCCCCCTGCCCCAGCTGGCGGGCGTGGGGGCCGTGAGTGCCCTGCCCGACAGCGACACCGCAACCACCGCCGCGGCCGAGAGCGCCAGCCCCCAGGCCGGCCCCCGCAGCCACGGCTGATCCCCGCCGCCTCGCCCCACCCCATACCACCCATCCCCGCCCATGGATCCCCGCTTCCGGGTCGAACTGATCGCCGCCACGCCGAACCCGCAGCTGTGCGTCTATGCCGGGATGCACCAGGACTACAGCGAGGGCTTCGTGGCCGCCGACCGGGCCGAGTGGCCCGATGAGACCAAGGCCGGGGAGATCTGCGTCAAGCGGCTGCTGGCCGGCGAACGGGGCCACTACGGCCCCCTGGAGCACGCCCAGATCGTCCTCAACGTGGGCTGGTTCCCCCATTCGGTGATGCAGCAGGCCCGCACCCACCGGGTGGGGGTGAGCTTCGATGTGCAGTCGATGCGCTACACGGGCGACCGCATCCGCCGGGCCGCCAACGCTGAACTCGACCTGGAGGAGGTGTTCTACCTGCGGCCGGTGGGCCCCTACAGCGACCGCCAGGGCAAGAAGTACCTCTACGACGAGGGGCAGCGGGCCATCGATCTGAAGCTGTGTCGGACGGCGGCCGAGCGCTACCGCGACCTGCTCGATGCGGGCTTCGCCGAAGAGCATGCCCGCGGCATCCTGCCGTTCGACTACCGCCAGCACTTCGTGGTGAGCTTCACGCTGCGGGCCTTCCTGCACTTCCTCGACCTGCGGGCCAAGCTCGATGCCCAGCAGGAGATCCGCGAGCTCTGCGATCTGATGTGGCCCCACCTGCAGCTGTGGGTGCCGGAGTTCGCCGACTGGTACGAGAAGAGCCGGCTGCACCGGGCGCGGCTGGCGCCCTGAGGGCTCAGGGACCGGCCTGCCAGGGCTCCAGTAGCTGCAGATCAAGGGCGTCCGTCAGGCGCTTCAGCACAGCGGCCAGTTGCTCGAACTCCAGTCGTCCCAGGGGGCCTTCCAGCTGATCGGCGGCCACGGTGGTGGGCAGCCAGGCCATGACGTAGCTGCGCAGCTGCAGGCCATTGCTGGGGGTGGGATCGAGGGGGTAGGCCAGCGGCTGTCCCTCCAGGCGTGAATCGCTGCTCAGGGGCAGCACAACCCATCGCCGGCTGCGGCTGGTGGCGGCCTCCGGTGCGATGACGGCGACGGGGCGACGCTTGCTGTCGCCGAAGCTGCGGTTGCGCGGCCAGTGGTAGAGACGACCCCGCTCAGCCATCGATGGCGGCCAGCGCCATGGCGGCAGCGGCTTGAGCAGCGTCGGCAAGATCGCCACCCTCACCTTCCAGTCGGGCCAGATCGGCGTAGGCCGCGTTGAGCACCGCCAGGCGCCTGTGCGCCAGCCAGAACGCCAGGGCCTCCCCCACCAGGGCCGAACGGTTGCCGCCCTCGGCGTCGAGTTCGGCGAGCAGCCCCTCATCCACCGAGACGCTGATGGAACGGTTGGCCATAGCTCCAGCAAGATTCCTGGCAACGATTCTAATAGGAATCATGGGGCGCGCCATCGCCCGGCAACGATGCGGACCATGCAGGACACTGGCGGGGCCTGATGCCGCTCCGGGGGGTCGGATGAAACGCCTCAGCTGGGGCCTCGCCCTCTGCCTGGTCCTGGGCCTGCCGGGAGCGGCGGCGGCGGAGCCGGTGCTGCGGGTGGGGATGGTGGAGGGTTCGCCGCCCTGCAGCTACCGGGAAGCGGGGGTGTGGCGGGGGCTGGCCGTGGATCTGTGGAGCCGGGTGGCCAGCCTCGAGCAGCTTCCCTATGTGGTCTCCGAGTGGCCGTCGGTGCGGCAGATGCTGGAGGCCAGCCGCCAGGGGCGGCTGGATGTGGCGGTGGGCTGCCTCAACGTCTCGCCCGACCGCCTGCAGCGCTACCGCTTCAGCCTCCCTTTCCAGGAAGACGGCCTGGCGGTGATGGTGGTCAAGAGCCGGCTGGATCTGGGCCGCTCCTTCCTGGGCGCCCTGCTGACGCCGACGCTGTTGCAGCTGCTGGGCGGCTACCTGCTGGCGATCGCCCTGCTCACCGGGCTCACCCTGCGGCTGGAGGCCCGCAACCATCCGCCTGCGGGCAGCAGGCAACATTCCCTGCGCCACAGCAGCAAGGTGTTCCAGGTGCTGGCCACGGGGCCAGGCAGCAACACGATCGTGACCACCATCCGCGGCAACGGGATTGTGATCCTGGCCTACCTGGTGCGGATCGTCTCGGCCTCGCTGCTGGTGGGCTATCTCACCGTGAACGTGGCCGGGGAGATCCAGGGCAAGGCCTCCGGCGCGATCCGGTCCCCGGCGGATCTGCGCAGCCTGCGGGTGGGGGTGCGCGCTGGCACCGTGAGCGAGGCCCTGCTGAAGGAACTCAACGCCACCAGCAGCGGCGCGAAGGTCACGATCGTGCCGCTGGCCAGCATCGGAGCCGGGGGCAAGCAGCTGGCCGCACGACGGATCGACGCCCTGCTGGCGGACAACCTGCAGCTGAGCCATCTTCTGCTGCAGGAGGAAACCAAGGGCTTCCTGCCCAGCCTGGCGCTGGAGGGCATCCGGCCCGAATCCCAGGCCTTCGCCTTCTCGCCGGCGCTGCCTGAGGCCACCAGCGACCGCATCGACCAGGCGATCAGCGCCCTCAAGCGCAGCGGTGTGGTCAGCGAGCTGCGCCAGCAGGCGACGACCCCGGTGGCCCCCCAGACCCGTTGAAGCCGGCGGCCCACCAGCGCTCCACCGCCTCCGGGCTGCCGTACCAACTGGGACCGAAGGCGCCGCCATGGGCCACCCCCGGCAGCACCAGGGGAGTGGAGCCCGCCAACAGGGCCGAGGCCACCGGCACCAGGCCGTCGCCGCGGTCGTGGGCATCGCCCGTGCTGTTGCGATAGGCGGTGGGGGCCAGGCGCTGGGCCATGGGGGAGGCTGCCTGCAGATCCAGGTCGCCGGCCACCGACACGTACCGCACCTGATCGGCGAAGCGGCTGCCCGGCAGGCGCTCCGCCACCATCTGGCGCAAGACCGTGGCCTTGAGGGCGGTGTGGGGGCTGCCCAGCATCACCAGGCTGTCGGCCAGGGCCTTGCCGTCGTAGCGGCG
>JBBQIH010000162.1:0-6583 GCA_038324725.1 Cyanobacteriota bacterium
GTGACCGCCTTGAAGTCCATGCGGCTCACGCCCATCTCCAGGGCCTGGCCGAAGACCGTCTCGAAGGCCGGAACGATCGGTTCGAGATCGACCGCCTCACCCATGAAGCCGAGTTGCACGAAGTCCTTCGAGAGGGCGCCGAAATTGCGGTTCACCAGGTGCACCACGGCCTGGATCAGGCCGGTGCGCGCCTCCCGAGACACCTCGCTCATCATGCCGAAATCGAGGTAGGCGAGGCGGCCGTCGGGCAGGGCCAGCAGGTTGCCGGGGTGGGGATCGGCGTGGAAGAAACCATGCTCCAGCAGCTGCTGCAGGCTGCAGTTCACCCCCACCTCCACCATGTGGTCGGGGTCGACACCGAGGGCGCGCACCGCCTCGAGGTTGGTGAGCTTGACGCCGTCGATCCACTCCATCGTCAGCACCCGGCGGCTGGTGGCCTGGCGGTAGATCGCGGGGACGGCGATGCGGGGATTGTGGCTGTGCAGACGGGCGAAGGTTTCGGCGTTGGAGGCTTCGTTGATGTAGTCCATCTCCTCGAACACCCGCTTGCCGAGTTCATCGATCAGACCGACCAGATCGCTCTTGATCAGCCCCACATTCCGGTTCAGCCAGGCGGCGATGTTGCGGACGATGTAGAGGTCGAGGGTGATCTGCTCCCGCAGGCCGGGCCGTTGCACCTTCACCGCCACCCGCTCTCCGGTCAGCAGCACGCCCCGGTGCACCTGGCCGAGGGAGGCGGCGGAAATCGGTTCCTTCTCCAGTGACGCGAAGATCGACTCAACCGGGGCCTGCAGGTCCTCCTCGATGCAGGCCATGGCCAGGGAACTGTCGAAGCCCGGCAACTGGTCCTGCAGCTGGGCCAGCTCCTCCAGCAGCACCGGCGGAATGATGTCGGGCCGGGTCGAGAGGGCCTGGCCGGCCTTGATGAAGGCGGGACCGAGGGCCACCAGCAGTTCGGCGCACTCCCGGGCCCGCCGCCGGGCACGGCCGGGGTTGGCCAGCTGACCGGTGACCTTGTCGATCCCCACGCCGAGCAGATAGAGGCCGATCGGCACGAGCGTCTGCCAGACCCGGCGCACCAGACGCATCGGGTGGCCGGCGTAGATGCGGGTGATGGCGGCCGGGTCGTAGCTGAGCAGGCCCGCCGCCTCCAGGAAGTCACCCATCTCGACCTCGGCGCTCGGGCGCTCGGAGGTGGCGGCGGGGGCTGGGGGGGAGGAAACCATGGCTGGGTGCACCGCCGCGGCGCCGGCAGGCGAAACCCCCTTCTAAACGAAAGTCACAGCCGCTACGGTCGGGCCACGTACCGATCGCTCGCCGGAGGCCTGGGTGCTCACGGGTCTGCGCCTCGAGAACATCGCCCTGATTGAGCGGCTGGAGCTGGTCTTTTCGGCCGGGTTCACCGTGCTCACCGGGGAGACCGGCGCCGGCAAGTCGATCCTGCTCGATGCCCTCGATGCCCTGCTTGGCGGTGCCCAGGGCAGCCAGGGGGCCCGCCTGCTGCGGCGCGGCGCCGAGCGGGGTCGCATCGAGGCCTGCTTCAGCCTGTCTCCCCCGGTGCGCGACTGGCTGGAGCGCCAGGAGCTGGAGGCCGAGGAGGGCGAGCTGCTGCTCAGCCGCGACTGGCGCCTCCAGGAGGGCCGGCTCACCAGCCGCCACCGGCTCAACGGAGTGGTAATGGGCCGCAGCCAGGTGCTGGAACTTCGGCCCCTGCTGCTCGACCTCACCGTCCAGGGCCAGACCCAGCAGCTGGGTCGCCCCGGCCAGCAGCGCCGCTGGCTGGATCGCTTCGCCGGTGATGGCGTGGCCGCGGCCCTTGAGGCCAGCCGCGGCGCCTGGCTGACGTGGAAGGGGGAGGCCGAAGCCCTGGCCCGCGCCCGTGCCGACCGGGAGCGTTTCGCCCTGGAGCGGGACCGCCAGGAGGAGCTGCTGGCGGAGCTGGAGGCCGCCGCGCTGGAGGATCCCGCCGAGCGCCAGCGGCTCCAGGGCGAGCAGGACAGGCTGGCCCATGCGGTGCGGCTGCAGGAAGGCGTGATGACCTTGATGGGCCGGCTGGTGGACGGGGCCGAGGCGGCCCCGTCGGTGCTGGATCACCTGGCGGCCTGCGACCAGGAGCTGCAGACCATGGCCGGCCTCGATGCCGGGGTGGTGGCCCTGCATGGGGCCTGCGCCGACGCCCTGGCCGGGCTGCAGGATCTGGCCCGGGATCTGGATCGCTATGGCTCCCTGCTGGAGAGCGATCCGGAAAGCCTGGCCCTGCTGCAGGAGCGGATGGCCCAGCTCAAGGCCCTGGAGCGCCGCCACGGCCAGACCCTGCCCGAACTGATCGCCCGCCGCGATGGCCTGCGGCAGGCGCTGGCCCAGGCGGATGCCGAGGCCGCCCTGGCGGGCCTGGTGGCCGCCGAAGCCGCCGCCCGCCAGGGGCGCGATCGGGCCAATGCCGCACTCACCCGCGCCCGCACCGCCGCCGCCCGCGGCCTCGAGCACCAGCTGATGGAGGCCCTGCGGCCCATGGGACTGGCCAACGTGCGCTTCGCCGTGGCCCTCGGCGCCGCCGAGCCCAGCGAGGAGGGGGCCGATGCGGTGCAGTTCCTGTTTTCCGCCAACCCGGGCCAGCCGCCGGCGCCCCTGGCCGAGGTGGCCTCGGGTGGCGAGATGAGCCGTTTCCTGCTGGCCCTCAAAACCTGCCTGGCGGCGGCCGACCCCCACGTCACCCTGCTCTTCGATGAGATCGATGCGGGCGTGAGCGGCCGCGTCAGCGGTGCCATGGCCCAGCTGTTGCGGCGCCTGGCGGAGCAGCGCCAGGTGTTCTGCATCACCCACCAGCCCCTGGTGGCCGCCGCGGCCCAGCACCACTTCCGGGTGAGCAAAAGTGTCGAGGCGGGCCTCACCCACACGCGGGTGTCCCACCTGCGGGACACTCACGAGCGCCAGGCGGAGCTGGCGGAACTGGCCGGTGGCGATTCCGGCGAGGCCCACAGCTACGCCGCCAGCCTGCTGGGCCTTGAAGGAACGAGCGTTCCCGACAAGGTCAACCGGGCGGCTTAAGCCCCCACCCCTGAGCCACCGACAGGACATCCGACCGCTCGGATCCTCACGGCGATGTGCCAGTGGCGATCTCAATCCGCGGCCGATCCATCAGCGCCAGGCGAGCCAGCTCCTGTTCACGGCCATAGGCGGCCAATTGCGTTTCGATCTGCAGCCGCACGATGTCTCGATACTCCATGAAATGCTCGTTGTGGGCGCAGACAGCGAGGTATTGCTCCGCCACCTTGGGATTGGCCCTGAGAATGTGGAACAGGTGGTGCCAGAAGGCCCATCGGGTGGAGCGTTTGATGCCCTGGCGCCAGCAGACGATCAGCAGCGCCCGGAGCACCGCCAGCTCGGGAAGTTTGAAGGCGCTTCTCACCCTGGGTGGGCCGAGTTTCAGGAAGTAGCGATGGACCCGATCGAGATAGGCATGAGGTTCGTAGAGCTGGCAGAACGCTTCCACGTACTCCTGGGCAATGCCTTCCACCGGCCGGGTCGGCACGAAGTTCATCAGGGTGGTCTGGTTGATGTTGCCGACCTTGTCGATCAGTCGTCCTTCTTTCTCCAGCCTGTGCCACAGGGCCGTATGGGGCAGTGCCTGCAGCATGGCGAAGGTGGTTGTGGGAATCCCAGCGGCCTCGGAGAAGGCGACGATCCGCTGGCCGGCGCCCTCCTTTTCGCCATCGAAGCCGATGATGAAGCCTGCGATCACCCGCAGACCGGATCGGGTCACCTTGTCGACCGATTCGAGCAGGGGTGAGCGTGTGTTCTGGAATTTCATCGTGGCCGCCAGGCTGTCCGTGTCCGGGGTTTCGATGCCCATGAAGACGGCGGCAAAGTTGCAGGCCAGCATCTGATCAATGAGCTCTTGATCATCAGCCAGATCCAGGGAGGCCTCCGTATCGAAGCGGAACGGATATCCACGGTCCCTCTGCCATTGCTCAAGGGCCGTGAGCATCATCTTGACGTTGCGCTTGTTGCCGATGAAGTTGTCATCCACCATGAACACGCCACCGCGCCAGCCGATGGCGTAGAGGCGGTTGAGTTCGCTGACGAGTTGTTCCGGCGTCTTGGTGCGGGGTTTGCGTCCGTAGAGCACGATGATGTCGCAGAATTCGCACTGGAAGGGACAGCCGCGCGAGAACTGCACACTCATCGAGTCATAGGCACTGAGCTCGAGCAGGTCGTACCGGGGGATGGGGGTGAAGGTCACATCCGGTTTCACGCCTTCGGAGCTGAAGCGGCCGCTTTTGTCGCCCCGATTCCAGGCCTCGACGAACAGGGGCAGGGTGATCTCCCCTTCATCGAGGATCAGGTAATCGGCGCCAGCGGCCACGAGTTCTTCCGGTGTGGAGCTTGGGTAGGGACCCCCGACAGCCACCGGCTTGCCATGGTGCCTGGCCAGGTTGATCTGGCAAATGATGTCGTCTTTCTGGACGATCATTGCCGACATGATCACGAGATCAGCCCACTGCCATTCCTGCTCTGAGACCGGCCTGATGTTGACGTCCGCCAGCTTGAAGTTCCAGTCCTGGGGCAGAATGGCGGCAACGGTGATCAAGCCGAGTGGCGGCAGCAGAACCTTTCGGTTCACCAGCTCAAGAATCTTCTCGTAGCTCCAAAATGTTTTCGGGAATTCTGGGTAGACGAGCAGAACGTTCAAATGGGGGTATCCAGGGCTGGCGCTGAGAATCAGCAGAAACTTACCAGATAAAACCCTCCTAGCACGGAGAGCGCGCGTCCCCATTCCAGTCGGCCTCCAGGTCATCGTGTCTGGGCCAGGAGGAGCCGACGGGACCCATGGGATGGCTCGGTCTCCGTTGCCGTCGATTGAGGTGTGCTTGGACGATGGCCAAGTTCTATTGATCGCGTCTTTCTTGGATTCGTCGTTGGATTTTTTCAGGGCTTGTGAGAACGACATCGGCACCCAGGAGATTGGCGCCATCAATCTGTGGAGTGGCGAACAGGTCCTGGTGCACTTCAGGCTCCCTGACTCTGCAGCGATTCAAGCTTCAGCGATCCGCCGCCGCCGCCAGCAGAAGGGCCACCGCCGTGGTGATCAGCAGCGCCAGGATCTGGGACGCCTGCAGGGGGGCCAGGCTCAGCAACAGTTGCAACCCGGGAGCAGCCATGAGCAACAGCCATAACCCCAGGCCGATGCCGGCTCCGGCGGCGGTGATGCGGCTGTGGGGATCCCCGTTCAGCCACACCAGCCCGCCGCCGGCGAGCAGCAGCAGCGAGAACACCAGGCTGCGGCGTGACTCGATGTCCGCCTCGGGCCAGAAGGCCAGCACCAGGGCGGCCACCATCACCACGGCCCCCTGGGTGAGTGAATGGCGCCAGGTCTCGGCGCCGAACAGGGGCGCCTCCGGCGGGCGGGGTGGCTGTCGCATCAGGCCCGGTGTGGCCGGCAGCGCCTCGAACACCACTGTGCAGGCCGGATCGATCACCAGGTGCAGCAGGGCGATGTGCACCGGAAGCAGGATCAGGGCCTGGCCCGGCAGCAGCAGCGGCACCAGGCCGAGGGCCGCGATCGGCAGGTGGATCGCCAGGGTGTAGCCCAGCGCCCGGTGCAGGTTGGCATCGACGCGCCGGCCCAGTTCCAGGGCCTGCACCAGATCGCTGAAGGTGTCGTTGAGCAGCACCAGATCGGCGGATTCCCGCGCCACGGCGGTGCCGCGCTTGCCCATCGCCACACCGATGTCGGCGGCCTTGAGGGCCGGCGCGTCATTGACGCCATCGCCGGTCATCGCCACCACCTCACCGGCGGCCTGCAGGGCGCGCACCAGCTGCAGCTTCTGCTGGGGCATCACCCGGGCAAACACTGACACCTCAGCGATGGAGGCCGCCAGCGCCTGCGGCGTGAGGGCGTCCAGCTCGTGGCCACTCAGCACCGGACCTGGCGGCAAGCCAGCCTGATCGGCGATCGAGCGGGCCGTCACCGGGCTGTCGCCCGTGATCATCACCACGCGAACGCCAGCCTTCTGCGCCGTGGCGATCGCCGCCGGCACCTCCGCCCGCAGCGGGTCGGCCAGGGCCAGGAAGCCCACAGGCTCGAACGGGTAGCCATGCACGTCTTCGGGTAGTGCACCGCCGCTTGCGGACGGCGCCCCTCCGTGCACCGGCACGCCATCGAGCCCGCGCGCCACGGCCAGCACCCGCAGCCCCCTGGCGGCGAGTCCATCGGCGGCGGCCAGCAGCGCGGCGCTCTGCCCCCCATCCAGGTGGCACAGATCGGCGATCGCCTCGGGCGCACCCTTGGCCGCCACCACGTAGGCCTCGGCGTCGGGCGAGCGCCACACGTGCGACATGGCCAGCAACGCATCCGACAGCGGGTACTCGCGCACCAGCTCCCAGTCGCCGTGCACGTGCTCGGTGCCGACCAGGTACGTCTCGGCCACGGCCCCGAACGCCCGGTCCATGGGGTCGAAGGAGGCCGGCGGCGAGGCGAGCAGCGCGAACTCGGCGATGTCGTGGAACGCCTCGGGCAACGGCCGACCGTCGAGAACGTGGCTGGCCCCGTCGACGACGAGCTCGCGCACCGTCAAGGCGT
>JBBQIH010000163.1:0-6545 GCA_038324725.1 Cyanobacteriota bacterium
GGCGGCGGCCCTGTTCCTCGGGTTCGGTGTCAAGCTCCTGGTGGATGCCGCCGGCCTGCCCGCCGATGCCGCCAAGGGGGAGGCCCAGGAGGCCGAGGCGGCGATCGACGCCGCCGAAAGCGATGGCAGCATCCGCGGTCCGGGCGCCGTGATCTGGGAGGCCTTCGTGCTGGTGTTCCTGGCCGAACTGGGAGACCGCACCCAGTTCGCCACCATCTTTCTGGCGGCGGCGCCGGCCTTCAGCTTCGCGGGCCTGCTGGGAGGCACGCTGCTGGGCCATGCCCTGGTGACCTGGCTGGCGGTGGGTGCGGGCCAGTGGATCGGTAGCAGGATCAGCGAGCGGGTGCTGTACCGCCTCAGCGGTGGCCTGTTCCTGGCCTTCGGCGTCCTGTCCCTCTGGCAGGCGATCGGTTAGAGCTCCTCAGCGGCTGGCGGGCTGCTGCAGATCCCAGCGGAACAGGCCCCGCAGTGTGGGCTGCTGGAACGGGCCCTCCTCCATCGTCGGGGTGAAATCCACCCTCTCGTTGACAGGAACCGTCAGGGGGCGCGCCGGGGGCCCAACGGCCGGCAGCGTTTTGCTTCCAGCCGTTGGTGCGGGGCCGCTGGGATCCACGTAGCGGGTGCGAATGCCGGGACGGCCCAGGATCTCCGCGCCAGAGCGGGTCGCCGGCTGGGGCGGGATCGCTGGTGGCGGCGGTGGGGCCTGGGCCAGATCCCCGGCGAGGGTTACCAGCCCCCCCACCAGCCAGGCATGGCACGACATGACATCGCCTCCCGCTCGCTGTGATCGGGTGATGGTAAGGGAGGTGGATCCGTTTCCCTTCCAGGCAAGCCGGCTAACGGATTTGAACCGATGGCCTTCGCTTTACAAAAGCGCTGCTCTACCACTGAGCTAAGCCGGCGAGGGCCGTTGGCCCGGCCCAGCCTATCCCTGGGCCAGGGCCCAGAGCAGGAGTTGGGTGCGGCTGCGGCAGCCGGTCTTGGCCAGCAGATGGGAGACGTGGCACTCCACCGTGCGTGGGCTCAGCACCAGCTGGGCGGCGATGTGGCGGTTGCTGTCGCCCCGGCGCAGCAGGTCCAGGACCCGTCGCTCGGCCGGAGTGATGGCCACCACGAAAGCTTCTGCCATGGCCTGCCATCGCTTCACTGCCTGCAGGGTTCCCGCAGGCCGTCGCCGGGCTGTCCCGCCTCAGTCCGGATCGGCGGGGGAGGGGTCTCCCTCCGGTTCGCAGGCCAGGGGAAGGGCCAGCTCCTGCGGGGCTTCGGGGTCTGGGGCCTGTGCCATGCCCACGGCGGCGGCCGCGGCCACCAGGGCTGGCAGGGGGCGGGCCCGTTTGATCGGCAGGTTGGCCACCAGGGCGGTGACCCGGTCCTCGGTCTCCAGGCTGACGTCCCCTTCCTCGATGTCGATCTCCACGTAGCGCTGCACCACCTCAAGAATTTCGCGCCGCATCTGCTCGAGCAGTTCGGGATTGAGATCACTGCGGTCGTGGGCCAGGACCAGCTGCAGCCGCTCCTTGGCCATGGTGCCGCTGGGTTTCTGGCGCCCCAGCAACCGTTGGATGAAATCGAACAGCGTCATGGTGCTCAGAAGAGACCGGTGGTTTTACGGATCTTGTTCATCAGCCGGGCGCGCAGGCCTTTGCGGGCTTTGGAGGGATCCTCCAGGGGGATGTCCTCACCCCGCAGGCGCCGGGCGATGTTCTGGTAGGCCTTCGCGGCGGGGGATCCATTGCCGTTGAGGGTGAGCGGTTCCCCCCGGTTGGTCGACACGATCACCTGCTCGTCCTCCACCACCAGGCCCACCAGGGGCAGTGCCAGGATGTCAGTGACGTCGTCGACGCCCAGCATCTCCTGGCTGGCCATCATCCGGGGACGCACCCGGTTGAGCACCAGCTGCACCGGCGCCACGCCCCGGGTGTTGAGCAGGCCGATCACCCGGTCGGCATCACGCACCGCAGACACTTCCGGGGTGGTGATCACGATCGCCTCGCGGGCGGCCGCCGCCGCATTCTTGAAGCCGTCCTCGATCCCTGCCGGGCAGTCGATGAGCACGAAGTCAGCCCGCTCGGCCACCATGGCGACGATGCGCTGCATGTCTTCCGGGGTGAGCCACTCCAGCATGCGCGGATTGCCGGCGGGCAGCAGGGCCAGATTGGGCTCCTGCTTGTGTTTCACCAGGGCCTGCTCCAGTCGGCAGGTTTCGGCCAGCACCTCCTGGGCGGTGTAGACGATCCGGTTCTCCAGTCCGAGCAGCAGATCGAGATTGCGTAGACCGAAATCGGCATCGAGGACGACGGTGCGCTCCCCCAGCCGGGCCAGGGCGATCCCCAGGTTGGCGGTGAGGGTCGTCTTGCCGACGCCCCCTTTGCCGGAGCAGATGAGGATGATGCGAGCGGGGGCTGACGTCACGGCGTCCACGGGCGTCGCGGCAGGTTAGTCCCATTGGGCGAAGTCACCGGGCCACGGCCCTGAACTGCCGCTAGAAAGGCCTTTCCATCCCTGCGCCTCAATGACCTCCGCCCCCCACCGGCCCCAGCGGCTGCTGGTGATGCCCGATGACGGTGTGGATGCCGTGGTCGCCCTGATCGAGGAGGCCTCCGAGCAGTTGCTGCTCAAGCAGTTCAAGCTGCAGTCGGAGGCGGTGGAAGAGGCCCTGCAGCGTGCCCGGGAGCGTGGTGTGCAGGTGCGGGTGATGCTCAATCCCCACACCTCCGGCGGCGATCGCTGGAACGACGAGGCCTTCGCCCGCCTCCAGTCCTGGGGCATCGAGACCGCCTGGACCAGTGAGGCGTTCCCCGTCACCCACGAGAAGTCGATGGTGGTCGACCGGCACACCGCCCTGGTGGCCACCTTCAACCTGTCCGACAAATACTTCACCGAAACCCGCGACTACGGGGTGCTCACCTACAACCCGGCCGTGGTGGCGCAGGTGATCACCGGCTTCGAGGCCGACTGGCAGCGCATCTTCTTCCAACCCGATCTCGGCGTGGGACTGGTGTGGAGCAGCGCCCACAGCCGCGGTCAGATGGCCCGCATCGTCGATGCCGCCACCCGCACCCTCTGGATCCAGCACCCCAAGTTCGTCGATGCGGTGATCCTGGAGCGGATCATCAGTGCCCGGGAGCGGGGCGTGAAGGTGAGGGTGCTGTGCGGCGGCAAGCACGGCATCAGCGACTGGGACATCTACGACACCTTCTCTTCTTTGCGGGTGATGGAGCGCTTCGGCGTCAAGGTGCGGCGTCAGCAGCACCCCAAGCTGCACGCCAAGCTGATCCTGGTGGACGGGGCCTTCGCCCAGACGGGCTCGATGAACATCGACCGCAGCGCCTTCGATCTGCGTCGGGAGCTGGGCATCGAGAGTGATGCTCCCGAAGTGGTGGCGCGGCTGAAGGAGATGTTTGAGATCGACTGGGAGGCGGCCTCGAAGTACCACGCCCCCGATCCTCTCGACCCCACCTGCCACGAGGAGGGGGAACTGCCGCCGGATCCCCATTTCGTGCATGACTGAATCCCTCGCCCCCGGCACAACGCCCTCCCCACCCGGGCTGCGTCAGCTGTTCACCGGCATGCTCATGGTGGCCCTCTCCGCTTTCGGCGGTGGCCTCTCGGCCTGGAGCCAGCGGATCATCGTGGAACAGCGCCACTGGATGAGCAACGAGGAGTTCCTCACCGGGCTCACCGTGGCCCGGCTCTTTCCTGGCCCCAACCAGATCAACATGGCCGTCTATGTCGGCACGTTCTTCCGCGGCCTGCCGGGGGCCCTGGCGGCCCTGGCGGGCATGCTGCTGGTGCCGTTCATCCTGCTGATGGGGATCGGCCTGCTCTATTTCCAGTTCCATACGCTGCCGGCGTTGGACAGGGTGCTGGCGGGCGTGGTGGCGGCGGCGGCGGGGATGGCCCTCTCGATGGGGTTCAAAATCCTCGACCAGTACTGGAAGGATCCGATGGCCCTGCTGCTGGCAGCAGTCACCTTCGTCCTGATGACGGTCTTCCACGTGCGCCTCGTGCCGCTGGTGCTCGTGGCCGGTCCCCTGGCGATGGCCTGGTACTGGCCCCGGCCGCCCCATCCCCCTGCCCCCCAGGGGGGGCGTCGCTGATGCCGGCCGTCCTGATCGCGGCCGCTTCCGCTGCCACGAGCTGCACCCCGATGCGGCTCAATGACCTGGGTCATCTGCTGCAGGTGATGGGCACCTTTTTGGGTCTGTCCCTGTTTTCTCTGGGGGGCGGCAACACCCTGCTGACGGAATACCACCACCTCAGCGTCGAGCAGTACTGCTGGCTGCGACCCTCCCAGTTCGCCGACGTTTACGCCCTGGCTGAAGCGGCTCCAGGTCCGAGCTCCATGATCGTGGGGCTGCTCGGCATGGGGGCCGGCTGGCCCGAGGGCCCCGGCTGGGCCCTGCTGACTGCCTACGGCGCTGAGATCGCCATCCTGCTGCCGTCCACCTTGCTGATGGTGGTGGCCTGCCTCAGTTGGAACCGGCTGCGGGATTCCCCCTGGCGTTTGGCCTTCGAGCGGGGCCTCGGCCCCATCACCCTTGGCATCCTGTTCGCCGTGGGGGTGAAGATCCTCAAGACCGCCGACACCAATGCCGCCGGCGTCGTCGTGTCCCTGCTGGTGTGCGTGCTGATGCTGCGCACCCGGATCTCCCCGTTGTGGTTCATGGCCGTGGCCGGCGGACTGGGGGCCTTCGGCCTGATCAACCGCTGAAGTCCGGCGCCGCCGGATCGATGCGGATCTCCCCTTGCACCAGCAGGGCCTGCTCGGCCAGCCCGGGCGGCGGCAGACCCTCGGGCCCACGGGCCACCACATCGGCGATGCGCAGCTGCAGGGGGCGCAGTTGCAGGGCAACGATGCGGGCGTCCCGGTTGCCGGCGACGCCGGCGTGGGCAATGCCCCGCAAGCGCCCCCACACCAGAACGTTGCCGGCGGCACTGATGCGGGCGCCGGGGTTCACATCCCCGAGCAGCAGGACCGAACCCTCCGCCTGCAGATGGTCGCCGGAGCGCAGGGTGCCGCGATGCACCAGCAGATCGGGCACCGGGACTGCTGTGGCCGTGGCTGCTGTGGCCATGGCTGCTGTGGCCGGGTCGGTGTCGAGCCCGAGGGCTGCGGCGGCCACAAGGGTGTCCGGCTGGCCACTGGCAACGCGCACCAGGTCCAGCTGCAGGGGGGCCAGCAGCTCCTGCAGCTGCCGCAGCTCCGGCAGGCGCAGGGGCCAGCTCCCCGCCTCCAGCACCACGGTGCCCGCCCGGGGGCGGCGGCTGCCGAGGGCGTAGCGCACTTCCTCCAGGGCGCTGGCGGAGCCCTGCTGCGCCGGCAGCCGCAGCAGGTGGGGCTGCCGGTCGTCGATGGCCTGGATCAGTGCGGCGGCCAAGGCGGTGCCCAGGACTGCAGCGAACCTAGAGGCCCTGGCGGCCCCCATCCTCCTGCCGCCGCACCGCCAGGGCGGCCCGCAGGGCGTCGCTGACCCGGGCCGGGTGGATCAGCCAGGCCATGTCGACCGTCTGGCAGAGGCTGGCCACCAGGGGCGAGCGCTGCTCGAGGGCCTGCAGCCGCAGGCCATCCCAGAGCCGCAGGCCACCGGCGTAGGGGTGATACCCCCGGCTCTGGCGCTGCTGCAGGGCGCAGCAACCTTCCGCCACCAGGCCGGCCCGTTCGCACAGCTGCCGTGCCACCGCCAGTAGCTCGATGCGGCCGGCCGGGGGGAGATCGCTCACGTCCGTGGCCTTGGGCAGGCGCCGCTCCAGCAGTCGCCCGCAGGGATCGGCCAGTTCCTGGGGGCCCTCCTCCCGCCAGCGCACCAAGTGGTAGCCGGTGCGGATGTCGTCGTTGGCCAGATAACTGTCCAGATCAAGCCGGTCGCGATCCCAGAGCCAGCGGGCCATGGTGGGATCGGCCCACACCACGGCGGGGCCGAGCCGGCGGGCCACGGCGATCACCTGGTTCAGCAGCCAGTTGCAGACGATGTTGAGGCGGTGGTTGTAGACGCTCCTGTACATCAGGTGGCGCACCACCAGGTAGTGCTCCACCGCCATCAGGCCGCGGGGATGCAGGGCCAGATCGCCGTCGGGCGCCAGGGTGAGGCTGGCGAGGATCCGTTCCAGGTCGAGCTGGCCGTAGCGGGTGCCGGTGCTGTAGCTATCGCGCAGCAGGTAGTCGAGCCGGTCGCAGTCGAGCTGGCTGCTGACCAGTGCCTTGATCGCCCGGCAGGGGTGGTGACCGTGCTCCAGCAGGTCGGCCACCAGGGCGGCCCGCCCGAAGGCCTCCGTGTCGAGCCGGTCGCGCAGGGCGGGATGGTCGCGGATCAGCCGGCCCGACCAGACTTCATGCTGCACCCCGAACATCTCCTCGCCCGAGTGGCTGAGGGGTCCGTGGCCCACGTCATGCAGCAAGGCGGCGGCATACAAGACCCCCCGGTGCTCGGCCAGGGAGGGATCGAGCCGCTCCAACTGCTGCAGGGCCAGCCGCGCTATCGCGAGCACGCCGAGGGAATGGGTGAAGCGGCTGGATTCCGCCCCATGGAAGGTGAGGAAGGCTG
>JBBQIH010000164.1:0-6466 GCA_038324725.1 Cyanobacteriota bacterium
GCGCTGTCGGGGGCGCGGAAGGTGAGCTGGCCCACGGCGGTGAGATCAAGGCGGCGCCAGGGGGTGTCCAGCCGCTCCGGCCAGCTGAAGCAGTAGAGCAGGGGCAGCTTCATGTCGGGCCAGCCCAGCTGGGCCAGCACCGAGGAATCGGCCAGCTCCACCATCGAGTGGATGATGCTCTGGGGGTGGATGACGATTTCGATGTGGTCGTAGTCGAGCCCGAACAGGTAGTGGGCTTCGATCACCTCCAGACCCTTGTTCATCAAGGTGGCCGAATCCACCGTGATCTTGCGCCCCATGCTCCAGTTGGGGTGGCTGGTGGCATCGGCCACGGTGGCCTTGGCCAGGTCGGCGGCGGGCCAGTCGCGGAAGGCCCCGCCGGAGGCGGTGAGCTGGATCCGCCGCAGCCCCGGTGTCGGCACGCCGGTGGAGAGGCGGGCGGTGTCCGCCCAGGGGGTGCCCTGCAGGCACTGGAACAGGGCCGAATGCTCCGAATCGGCGGGCAGCAGGCGGCTGCCGCTGCGTTTGAGCTCGGGCAGCACCACCGGCCCGGCGGCGATCAGGGTTTCCTTGTTGGCCAGGGCCAGGTCCTTGCCGGCGCGGATCGCCGCCAGGGTGGGCAGCAGGCCGGCGCAGCCGACGATGCCGGTGACCACCAGATCGGCGCTGGGCCAGGCGGCCGCGGCCTCCAGCCCCTCCGGGCCGCCCAGCAGTTCCGGCAGACGGGCCGGGCGGGTGACGCTGTCGAGGCTGGTGAGACGGTCGCGCAGCTCGGGGAGGCGCTCGGCATCAGCCAGGGCCACCGCTTCGGGGGCGTGGCGCTGGATCTGCTCGATCAGCAGGTCGAGGTTGTTGCCGGCGGTCAGGGCCACCACCCGGAAGCGGTCGGGGAACTCCTCGACCAGTTCGAGCGTTTGGGTGCCGATCGAGCCGGTGGAGCCGAGCACGGAGAGGGCTTTCATCGGAACGGCCCGGAGCTGCAGGGCGCCAGTCTCCCATTGCCGGCTGCATGGTGACCTCGCCGGGTCTGGAGCGCGTCACACTGAAGCCACTTGCGGCGTGTTGCGTGCTCTGGCTGAAGCGCTGGAACTTCATCGAGCGGGCCCGTGTGGAACGGGAGCTGTGGGAGGCCTTCGAGCGGCGGGAGGACATCGAGGCGATGGTGGCCGGTTGTCCGGCAGACGACGCCTTTCGCCTTGAGGTGTGGCAGATAACCCTGGTCCGGATCCGCAAGATCGAACAACTGATGGCGGGCAAGGCGCCCACACCACCCACCGATTCCTGAGCCGCAGCCGACACCCAGACCAGCCTCGAGGCCCTGGGGCTGTCGTTGTTTCAGCGGGATGGGCAGCTGTGGAGCTTCACGACGGTGGCCATCGCCCCCCTGCGGAGAACTCTCTTGGTGGGAATCGGCGGACTGGCGCGGGCGTTGGCCCTCGGCGGCGGCTGCGTTGGCGGGGTTTGCGCGATTGCCCTTTTTGAAGCACCGGCCGCCCCTGTCCCGGCAAGATGCCCACACCTCAAGGCCCCTTCCATGGCTGACGTCCCTGCCCCCACACCCTCGCCTGGCTGGCCCTACGTCCTTGGCTGCGGTCTGGCCATGGGTGCGGCCGATGTTGTGCCGGGGGTGAGCGGCGGTTCGATGGCCTTCATCCTCGGCATCTACGGCCGGCTGCTGGAGGCGGTGGCGGGCTTTGATCTCAAGCTGTTGCGGCTGCTGGGCCAGGGGCGCTGGGCCGACGCGGCGGCGCGGGTGCACCTGGGCTTCCTGGTGCCCCTGCTGGCTGGAATCGCCAGTTCGGTGCTGCTGTTGGTGCGGCCGATCACCTGGCTGTACGTCGCCCATCCTGTGTGGCTGTTCGCCTTCTTCTTCGGCCTGATCGTGGGCTCGATCGTGCTGATCGCCCGCCATGCCCACTGGGGCGCCAGCGGTCTGGTGGCGATGGCGGTGGGCGCGGCGGGCGCCCTGGTGTTCGTCACCCTGGTGCCGGTGACGATGCCCCACGACCCCTTCACCCTGTTCTGGAGTGGCGCCGTGGCGATCATGGCGATGATCCTGCCGGGCATCTCCGGCTCGTTTCTGCTGCTGGTGCTGGGCCAGTACCAGCACGTGATGGAGGCGGTGAAGGGCCTTGATCTCGCCACCTTGGTGCCCTTTGCCGCCGGCTGCGCCATCGGTCTGGCGGTGTTTGTGCGGCTGCTGCGCTGGCTGCTGGCCCGCTGGCATGGCCAGACCGTGGCCCTGCTGGTGGGGGTGATGGCCGGTTCGCTCTGGAAGATCTGGCCGTTCCGCACCGTGCTGGAGAGTGCCACCAACGCCAGGGGGAAAGTGATCGTGCTGCGCGATGCCCTGGCGGCTCCCCCCGATGGCGGCGCCCTGGTGGCGGCACTGCTGCTCGCGGCGTTCGGCATTGTGCTGGTGATGGGCCTGGAGGGGCTGCAGCAGCGGGCGGGGGTGGCTGAGATGGGTGGCTGAGGCCGCTGTCGCTCAGTTAGGAGGGCCCGTTCTGTTGCCAGGCCCGCTGCACCAGGGGCCACACCGCCTCGAGCGGCAAACCATCCATGCAGGCGTGCTGCTCCAGCGGGCAGGCGGGGTTTTCGAAGCGCAGCTGCTGGCAGCCGTTGCAGCGGTGCTGGCTGCGGCTGATCCAGACATGGTCGGCCCGGGGGGCCCAGAGATCCCGGGGGCTGGCTCCGAGGCCGCCCGCGTCGGTGCCGAACAGGGCCACGGTGGGGCAGCCGGCAGCCGCCGCCAGATGAAGCGGGCCGGAATCGACGGCGATGCAGAGCCGGCTGTGGGCCAGGGCCCCTACCAGCGCCGGCAGGCTGAGGCGCCCGCGCAGATCACGCAGGCCGGGGGCGCGGGCGAGCAGGGCCTGTTCAAGCCGATCGCCGGGCTGGCGCGGTTCGGCGGGGGGAGGGCCGCCGATGAGGCCGATGGCCCCGGCGGCCAGGCCCAGCGCCTGGTGCAGCTTCTCGAGCAGGGCCAGCCAGTTCTCCAGCGGCCAGAGCTTGGCGGAACGCTCGCCGTTCACGGCGATCAGCACCGGTGGCAGCCCCGGCGGTGGGGGTTCGGCAGGGAGCTCCACCCGCTCGAAGTCGGTGTCCACCCAGGCGACGCGGCAGTGCAGTTCGCGGATGCTGTTGCTGGCGATCCAGCCGCCGTAGCGCTGCAGCAGGGCGGGGCTGGCCCAGTGGGGATCAAGGGCCAGGGCCTGGAGGGGATGGTCGCCCGGCGGGATCGGTGCCGCTCCCACCACGAAGCGGGGCGCCAGGGTCCCGGCCCAGGCGGCGGTGTGGGGGGCGTGGCCGTCGGCGTTGATCACCAGATCCACCCCGTCGCCTTGGTCCCGATCTGGCACGGTCCGGCGCCACTGGGCCAGGGCCGGCAGGGCCGCGGGGCCCTGCTCCGCCAAAGGGAGGCTGGCATCGATCCAGGGGTTGAGCCGCTCCAGCTGCCGGGTGCGCTGGCTGCCCACGTAGGTGAGTTGGGCGCTGGGATACTTGTGGCGCAGCCCCCGCAGCAGCGGTTGGAGCACCACGTAGTTGCCCAGCTTGGCGGCCCCGAGCACCACGATCTGCGGCCGGGGGCCGAGGTCCTGGTTCTGGAAGCGGCGCATCAGGCGGGGCAGGGTGTTCATGGCAGCACGGCGTCGACGGGAGCTGCGGCGGCCTGGGGAGCGGCAGGCTCCAGCACCCACTGGCTCAACCAGCGCCGTATCCAGCTGCCGCGGTGGGGCTGCTCCAGACGCCGCTGGCTGTGCAGCCAGAGGCTGTTGAGCAGGAAGGTGGTGCGGTTGCAGGCTGCCAGCCGGGGGTCACTGGTGATGGTGGCGCTGGCGGTGGGGTTGGCCCGCAGCTGCACGCTCTGGAGGTCGTCCGGGGTGATCCACTCGATGGCCTCGCAGGCGCGCAGGCGCTCGGCGTAGTCGAGGTCTTCGCAGTAGGCCGGGTGGAAATTGGCATCGAAGAGGCCGACCCGATCCCAGGCCGCCGGGGTCATGGCGAAGGCGGAGAACTCCTGGGGGGCCGGCAGCAGCGGCAGGAACTGGGGACGGGAGGGGTCGACCCGTTCGATGACCTGGGCCAGGACGCCCGGGGCGAAGACCACGTCGTTGTTGACCAGCAGGGCGAAAGGCGCCTCGGGAAAGGAAGTGAGGATCGCGTTCCAGCTGGAGGCGACGCCCTGGTTGGCGAAGGGCCGGGCCACCCGCACCCGGACGATGCCGGCGGGCGGCTCCCGCTCCAGCTGGGCCAGCAGCCCGCTGAGGGCGGCGCTGTCGGGGAGGCCGGAGGCGATGCTGTTGTCGACGATGGCGAGCGTCTCGACGGGGTGGTCGAGGCTGTCGAGGAGTCGCAGCAGGAGATCGGGCCGGTTGAGGATCGGGACCCCCAGCAGGGGGATGGCCGTGGGAGTGCGGGTGCGGGGGCAGACCCCATCGAGCCGCTGCCAGAAGTCCTCGACCGGAGAACGGTCACCGCTGAGGGAGGCGTACTGGGCCAGGCAACCCCAGAGATCGGGATTGGTGAGCTGGGGGCGGTCGGGGGCGGCTGGCAGGGAGAGGAAGTAGGTCTTGGTCCAGAGCAGCAGGAGGCACTTGGCCGCCGCCAGGTCCCCCCGTTCCAGGCAGGTGAGGTAGTTACGGGCGAATCGGTCCTGTTCCAAGCTGGCCACGCTGGGCTGGGCTCATCAGCCGAAGGTGATGGAGTCGCCCAGGCCGGAGATGAAGGCCGTCTGGCTGCTATCGAAGCTGTATTCCTCACCGCCGATGATGAGCAGATCGCCGTCGCCGGCGCCGAAGATCTGGGTGCCGTTGCCGAGATCGCCTCTGGCATTGAAGAACACCTGGTCGATGGCGGTGTCGTTGCCGAGATCGATCCAGGTGTTCTGCACCCTGGCGGAGAAGTCAAGGACGTCGGCCCCCTGGCCCAGCAGGAAGGTGGAGCCGCTGACCTTGCCACCGAAGATCAGGGTGTCGTCGCCGGCACCTGCGCTGATCCTGACGGAATCCGCTTTGTCGGTGATGGTGAAACTGTCGGCACCACTACCGGCGGTGAAGGTGGTGTCCTTGAGGGCCCCGGTGATGGCGGTGTTGTCACCTGTGCCGAGAGAAATTGTGCCCTTGGTGATGTCGGTGGCGATCAGGGTGTCATCGCCAGCGCCTGTGCTGATGGTGGTGTTTCTGGCGTCGCCGGTGAAGGTGACCGTGTTGTCGTCCCCGTTTCCGATATAGGAAGTGTCCTTGGAGGGGCCGGAGAACGTGGTGCGTGTGTCACCGGTGGTGGGCTCCTTGATGCCCACATCATCGATGTTGCGCCCCTGGTTGGGGAAGACGCGGGAGTTGACCGTGCCACCGTTGAGATTGGTGAGGACCCTGGCCCCGGATTCGGTGGTCTGGGAGATCGACTCGCCGGGATTCGGCACGAAGATCGAAAGGGTATCGGAAGAAGCCATCTCGAGAAAAAAGCCGGATATTCGTTGGCCCGAAGCTTATGGGCTGGGTCTCTGGGGTTTGTGTATCCCAGACGTCGTTTTCGACGTACTTCTTGAACATCTCACCACGATTGGGTGGAAACTTAATATTCTCTTTGCTGCGCCTTTGATCTATCGCTGGCTTCACCATGCAGATGTTCAGGAGATCTATTGTTGCCCTATTGGCCTCGCTGGTTCAGGATCCCTGCCATGGCAGTCCTTCCCGGCGATTCCAACTTTGAACAGGTTCTTCAGGAAGCCCTGGCGGCGGAAAGTCGCCAGGAGTGGTCGGAAGCCGCCTGCATCTATCAGGAGCTGGTCGACACCCGGGCGGACCATGCCCCCTTGCTGCTGCGGGCCGCCAATGCCCTCTGGCTCTCGGATCAGCCCGAGGAGGCCCTTGAGCTCTACCGGCGGGCGTCCCTGCTGCTGCCGTCCAGTCCCGCCCCCTTCATGGGCCTCGGCAACAGCCTGCGCGACCTCAACCGCTTTGAGGCGGCGGATCGCGCCTTCCGGGCCAGCCGCCAGCTGCAGGACGGCCCGGAAGTGGCCTGCAACCATGCCTCGGTGCTGATCGGCCTTGAGGCCTACGACGAGGCCTACGCCCTGGCGGAGCGCCGTTTCGAACTCGCCAGCCACGCCCCTGGACCGGAGGGGGGCGTGGGGGCGGTGGTGGCCAGGGCGCGGCGGCTGCAGGTGCGCACCGAGCAGGGCCTGGGGGATGGCCTGCAGTACCTGCGCTGGATTCCCCCCCTGATGCAGCAGGCCGCGGCGCGGGGCCAGCAGGTGGTGCTGGAGGTGGAGCCATCGCTGGTGGCGCTGTTGCAGGTGGGGCTGGCCTGGTTGCCCCAGCCACCGGAGGTGCGGGCCCGACCCGAACCCAACGGAGATGGCCAGGGGGATCCCGTTGGCCCGAACGTCGTCAGTCTCCTGTCGCTGCCGGCGGCCCTGGGCGGCGCCCCCTGCCCCCAGCCGCCGGGGTCGGATGGGAGA
>JBBQIH010000165.1:0-6380 GCA_038324725.1 Cyanobacteriota bacterium
GCGCGGCGGCTCCGACACCTCGGCGGTGGCGCTGGCGGCTGCCCTCGGCGCCGACGGCTGCGAGATCTACACCGACGTGCCCGGGGTGCTGACCACCGACCCCCGCAAGGTGAGCGATGCCCAGCTGATGGCGAGTGTCAGCTGCGACGAGATGCTGGAACTGGCCAGCCTCGGGGCTGCAGTGCTCCACCCCCGAGCCGTGGAGATCGCCCGCAACTACGGGGTACCCCTGACGGTGCGCTCCAGCTGGAGCCAGGCCCCCGGCACCCGCCTCACCAGTGGCCCGGCCCGCCCGATCGGCCATGAAGGGCTGGAACTGGGCCGGCCCGTGGACGGAGCCGAACTGGAGACGGACCAGGCGGTGCTGGCCCTCTCCCATGTGCCCGACAGGCCGGGCGTGGCCGCCACCCTGTTCGAGGCCCTCGGCACCGCCGGCCTGAACGTGGACCTGATCGTGCAGGCGATTCACGAGGGGACCAGCAACGACATCGCCTTCACCCTGGCGGCGACGCAGATGGAAGCGGCCCGCCGGGTCTGCCAGGAGGTGCTGGCCGCCATGGGGGCCGATGGCGCCCAGCTCACGGCCGAAGCCGGCATGGCCAAGCTGAGCATCGCCGGCGCCGGCATCCTGGGCCGGCCGGGGGTGGCGGCCCGCCTGTTCGACACCATGGCCCGCCTGGGCATCAACCTGCGCCTGATCGCCACCAGCGAGGTGAAGGTGAGCTGCGTGGTGGATGGCCAGCTGGGGGCCCGGGCCCTGCGGGCGGCGGGGGAGGCGTTCGAGCTGGCCGACCAGCAGCTGCGCCACGATCCGCCCCCCTGCCACCTGGGCGATCCGGCGGTGCGCGGGGTGGCCCTCGACCGCGACCAGGTGCAGGTGTCGGTGCGCCAGGTGCCCGATCGACCGGGGGCCGCCGCGGCCATCTGCCGGGCCCTGGCCGACGCCGGCATCAGCCTGGACGCGATCGTGCAATCGGAACGCACCAACGGCGGCCCCGAGGACCGGCGGCGGGACATGAGCTTCACCCTGCGGCGCGACGACCGGCCGGGGGCCGAGAGGGCCCTGGCCCCGGTCCTGCGGCAGTGGGACGGCGCCTGCTTCGAGGAGGGCCCCGCCATCGCCAGGGTCAGCGCCGTGGGAGCCGGGATGGCCTGCACCGCCGGCACGGCGGCGCGCATGTTCCGTTCCCTGGCCGAGGCTGGTATCAACATCTCCCTGATCGCCACCAGCGAGATCCGCACCAGCTGCGTGGTGGCGGAGGCCGACGGGGTGCGGGCCCTGCAGGCGGTGCACCAGGCCTTCGGCCTGGGCGGCACGACCCGGCACTCCGCCGAGGGAACGGAAGCACCTGCAGCCGGAACCGCCTGCCCTTCCTAGGGTTTGGGCGGCACAAGAGTGGCGGCATGTTGGTTCGGTTCTGGGGAACCCGCGGTTCGATCGCCAAACCCGGCCCCGAAACCTTCCGCTTCGGCGGCAACACCTCCTGTGTGGAGGTCCGCTCAGACGCCGGCACCCTGCTGGTGATCGACTGCGGCACCGGCGCCCACGGCCTCGGGCAGGCCCTGATGCAGGAGCGCCCCGACGGCATGGAGGGGTCGTTGCTGATCAGCCACACCCACTGGGACCACATCCAGGGCTTTCCCTTCTTCGCCCCCTTCTTCGCCACCGACCACGCCTGGGACGTCTACGGACCCAGCGGCCTCTCGGGCAGCCTGCGCAGCGTGCTCTCCGGCCAGATGCAGCACGCCTACTTCCCGGTCACCCTCGACCAGTTCGCCGCCAAGATCCGCTACCACGACCTGGGCGAAGGCACCTTCCGCATCGGCGACGTGACGGTGACGACCCATCACCTCAACCATCCCGCCCTCACCCTGGCCTATCGGCTCCAGGCGGATGGGGCCACGGTCGTCTACTGCTGCGACCACGAGCCCCACGCGGCCGAGCTGGCCAGCGGCCTCGGCCCGGTGTCCGGTCCTGACCTGCACTACGCGGCGTTCATCGAGGGGGCCGACCTGGTGATCCATGACGCCCAGTACACGGCCCTGGAGTTCCCGGCCAAGCTCGGCTGGGGCCACAGTTCGGTGGAATACGCCGTGCGCATCTGCGAAGAGGCGGGGGTGGACCGGCTGGTGCTCACCCACCACGATCCGCTGCGCAACGATGCGGCCATCGACCTGATTCTGGCCCGGGTGCGCCTCGATCTGGCCGACCGGGGCTCTCCCCTGGAGGTGATGGCGGCCTCGGAGGGGCTGGTGCTGCGCACCTCCCGCCTCCACAGCCTGGACATGGACGCGGCGCGGGCCCAGGCTGAGTCGCAGGCCGCCGGCCCCGGGGCCGTTCCTGACGACCCCAGCGGCCCCCCGGCCCTGGTGTGGGTGGCGGACAGGGATCTGGAGGCCGCCCTCACCACGGCCCTGCGCCTGGAAGGCCTGCCCTGCCGTGTGGCCCACAGTGAAGCGGACCTGATGCAGGCTTTCGAGCGCCAGGGGGCCTCGGTGCTGCTGCTGGAGCCGGCACCAGCAGCTGAAGGCCCTGGTCTGATCCGCCGCCTGCGGGAGTCCCTGGGCACGGCGGTGGTCGACACCCCCGTCCTGATGCTGGCCGCCGAGGAGGACATGGGCCGGCGGGACGATCCCCTGGTCAATGAGTGGCTGGTGCGGCCCATCTCCGAGAGCTTCCTGCGCGCCAGGCTGCGGGCCTGGAGCCTGGGCAGCCCCTGCCGCTGGCAGCGGGCCCGGCCACCGGGCGACGAGCAGCGGCGTCTGCGACGCCTGGGGGAACTCGGCCTGCTGGACACGGAGCGGGAGGAACGCTTCGACCGTCTGACCCGGATCGCCGCCGCCGCCTTCGATGTGCCCATCGCCCTGATCAGCCTGATCGATGCGGAGCGGCAATGGTTCAAGTCGTGCCACGGCCTGGCCACCTGCCAGACCTCCCGTGATCTGGCCTTCTGCGCCCATGCGCTCGCCCAGAAGTCGGATCTGCTGGTGGCGGACACCTGGCTCGATGACCGCTTCGCGGACAATCCGCTGGTTCTGGGTGAGCCGCGCATCCGCTTCTACGCGGGCTCGCCCCTGATCCTCGACGATGGGACCTGCCTGGGCACCCTCTGCCTGATCGACACCCGGCCGCGCCAGCTCAGCAGCACTGAGCTGACCCTGCTCCACGACCTGCGCGACCTCGTTCTGCTGGAGATCTCCCCTACGCCATGGCCCATCGCCGTTCCCCGATCCTGAACTGGCTGGCGGCCGCCCTGCTCGTGCCAGCCCTGGGCGGCTGCCAGCCCCCGCCCAGTGCCGCGGCGGTGCGCAGCGTGCCGGTGGTGGGCGGCCTGGAGCACCCCTGGGCCGTGGCCTGGCTGCCGGGCGGCGACCTGCTGATCACGGAGCGGCCTGGCCGGTTGCGCCTGGTGCGGGGCGGTGTGCTGCAACCGGAGCCGATCCGCGGCGTGCCGGACGTGCTGGCCGCCGGCCAGGGGGGCCTGCTGGACGTGTCCGTGCATCCCGACTTCGCCACCAACCGCTGGATCTACCTCACCTATGCCGCCGGCAGCGCCGCGTCCAACCACACCCGGCTGGCCCGGGCCCGCTTCGACGGCCGTGCCCTCAGGGATCTGCAGGTGCTGTTCGCGGTGCCGCAACGCAAGGCCGGCAGCCAGCACTTCGGCTCTCGCCTGCTCTGGTTGCCCGATGGCACCCTGCTGCTGGCCATCGGCGATGGGGGCAATCCTCCGCTCCAGCTGGAGGGAGCGCTGATCCGTACCCAGGCCCAGAACCCGCTCAGCGCCCTGGGCAAGATCCTGCGCCTCAACGACGACGGCAGCCCCGCGGTCGCCAACCCCGTTGCCGGCAAGCCCGGTGCCCTGCCGGGGCTCTGGAGCCTTGGGCACCGCAACATCCAGGGGCTGGCCATCGATCGCCGCGACGGCAGGGTCTGGGCCAGCGAGCACGGCGCCCGCGATGGCGACGAGCTCAACCGGATCGAGGCCGGGGTGAACTACGGCTGGCCGCGGGTGACCCACAGCCGTGAGTACTTCGGTCCTGCGATCGCGCCGGCCACCAGCGCACCGGGCCTGCGGGATCCGGCGCTGGTCTGGACGCCCGCCATCGCCCCTTCCGGCCTGGCGTCCTACGACGGCGATCGCTACCCGGGCTGGCGCGGCGATCTCTTTGCCGGCGGATTGGTGTCGCAGCAGGTGCATCGGCTGCGACCCAACCCGAAGGGATCGGTGACGCCAGAGCAGGAGATTCCCATCGGCGCCAGGGTCAGGGACGTGCGCCAGGGACCGGACGGTTACCTGTACGTGCTCACCGATGGGGCGGGAGATGGCCAGCTGCTCCGCCTAGAACCCATCGGGCAGCCCTGATAGTTCACGTAAAATGCCTTCCACCTTCCGAACCACCTCCTTTCGCATGCAGCGGCGATTGTCATGATCCACCCCGTGGAGATCGCAGAAGGCCTGGCGAGAGGTGAGTTTTATCTTGAGTATCTGCCCATCCTTTCCCTCCCTGATCTCCGCTGCATCGGAGCCGAAGCCCTGATCCGCTGGCGGCGGGCCAGTGGCGTTGTGGTGATGCCCGGGGAGTTCATCCCGTCCCTGGAGTCCACCCCCGCCGCGGGCGTACTCACCTACTGGGTGGTCGAGACCGCAGCGGCGGAACTCAAGGAATGGTTACGACGCCATCCCGATGTTCACCTCAGTCTCAACATTCCTCCAGCGATCACCGGACGGGGCGGAGTGTATTACACCGCGATGAAATCCGGCCTGGCCGACATGATTCCCCAGCTGATCCTGGAAGTCACCGAGCGGGGGCTGCCCGACGCCCTGGCCCTGGAAGGCATGCTCCAGGCCCAGCAACTTGGCATCAAGATTGCGCTCGATGATATCAACCTGCTGGGGGGCGCCAATCTCGCCATCCTCAGCCGTTGCCCGTTCGACATCATCAAGGTGGATCGCCACCTGCTGGCCCTGATCACCCCGGAGACACCCAATCCTGAGTGGCTCGAGGGACTCACCGCCCTGATCCGCTCGTCCCGGCTGATGGTCATTGCCGAAGGGGTCGAGACGGCCCAGCAGCTTCAGGCGCTGATGCAGGCGGGGGTCCAGGCTGTCCAGGGCTTCCACCTGTCTCCTCCCCTTTCCGCCGCCGAACTGATCACCTTCCATGGCCAAGCTTGAGGTTTGAAAGGTGCAGAAAACAACCACTAGCCATGATGTAGAAAGGAGCGCTCCAGCAGATTGTTCCCATGTCCAGGCGCGGCACCAGCTCCTTTCTGAGCGACTTCAAGGATTTCATCAACAAGGGCAATGTGGTCGATCTGGCGGTGGCCGTGGTGATCGGCGGCGCCTTCGGCAAGGTGGTCGATGCCATCGTCAGCCTGGTGATGACCAACGCGCTGGAGCCGGCCCTGAAGGCAGCTCAGGTGGATTCGATCAGCGCCTGGCCCGCCGGCACGGTGATCGTGGCCCTGATCAACTTCCTGGTGATCGCCTTTGTGGTGTTCCTGATCGTCCGGGCCATTGAAGCGATGAAGCGCCAAGAGGAGATCAAGGCCGCCGATGCCGGTCCCGACCCCCAGGCCGAGCTGGCGGCCGCCGCCAACCGCCTGGCCGAAGCGCTGGATCGGCGGGCGCTTTAGGTCGCCGATCTGCCCACCAGCTTGTGGCGCAGCTTCTTGATGCGATCACGCAGGTTGGCGGCCTCCTCGAATTCGAGGCTCTTGGCCGCCGCCTTCATCTTCTCCTCCAGCTGGGTGATCAATTCGGGCAACGCATCGAGGGGCACCTCGTACGACTCGGCCTGTTCGGTCGCCGCCCCCAGCTGGTCGTCATTGAGTCGGCGTGACTGCTCAAGGGAGGTGAGGATCGCGTTGCCAGCCCGCTTGCCGGCCGGCGTGGGAGTGATGCCGTGGCGTTCGTTGTAGGCGTGCTGGATCACCCGACGCCGTTCGGTCTCGGAAATGGCCCTGGCCATGGAATCGGTGAGGTTGTCGGCATAGAGGAGCGCCACCCCATCGATGTGGCGCGCCGCCCGGCCGATGGTCTGGATCAAGGAGCGTTCCGCCCGCAGGAAGCCCTCCTTGTCGGCGTCGAGGATCGCCACCAGGGAGACCTCGGGGAGGTCGAGACCCTCCCGCAGCAGGTTCACCCCCACGAGCACGTCGTAGGCGCCATTGCGCAGGTCCTGGATGATCTCGATCCGTTCGATCGAATGGATCTCCGAGTGCAGATAGCGCACCCGCACCCCGTTCTCGGCCAGGTAATCGGTGAGGTCCTCCGCCATGCGCTTGGTGAGGGTGGTGACCAGCACCCGTTCCTGGCGATCGGCCCGCACCCGGATCTCACCGAGTAGATCATCGATCTGGCCCTCGGAGGGAC
>JBBQIH010000166.1:0-6374 GCA_038324725.1 Cyanobacteriota bacterium
GCACCCAGGGCCGCCGCCCGTGCGGAAGACAGATCCAGCGCCGTCGCGCTGGCCATGAAGGCCCCGGCCACAGCGGCGCCAGCCAGGCTCAACGTGGCGGGAAGCGACAGGGACGCCATGGGGAAATGATTGTGTTGCCACAGACTAGCCAGACCTGTCAGCGCTACCTGCAAGGGCAGGCCGGGAGGAGCAACGGAAGTAGTTTGGACGTCCCCAAGTCCCAGGACGCCGGCCATGGCGAAGACGACCGAGCTGCGTCAAGTGGCGCTGGAGCGCCCCTTCGACGACCAGAAGCCCGGCACCTCCGGTCTGCGCAAGAGCACCCTTCAATTCCAGACCCCCCACTACCTCGAGAGCTTCATCGAGGCCTCCCTGCGGGTGGTGCCCGGGGTCGAGGGGGGCACCCTGGTGGTTGGCGGCGACGGCCGCTTCGGCAACATCCCGGCCATTAGCGTCATCGCCCGCATGGCGGCGGCCCATGGGGTCAGCCGCCTGATCACCACCACCGCCGGCATCCTTTCCACACCGGCCGCCTCCCACCTGATCCGCAGCCGCAGCGCCGTGGCGGGGATCATCCTCTCGGCCAGCCACAACCCCGGCGGCCTCGACGGCGATTTCGGCGTCAAGATCAACGGCGCCAACGGCGGACCGGCACCGGAATCGGTCACCGATGCCATCCACGCGGCCACCCTCAGCCTGGAGGGCTATCGGATCCTCGACGCCGAGCCCCTGAACCTGGACGCCCCCGTCACCACCACCATCGGCGCGATGGTCGTGGAGGTGATCGACGGGGTCGACGACTACGTGGCGTTGATGCAGAAGCTGTTCGACTTCGACCGCATCGCCGCCCTGCTCCGGGGCGACTTCCGCGTCGCCTTCGATGCCATGCATGCCGTCACCGGTCCCTATGCCAGCCGCCTGTTCGAGGGGCTGCTGGGAGCCCCGGCCGGCACAGTGCGCAACGGCCTGCCCCTGGAGGACTTCGGCGGCGGCCACCCCGACCCCAACCTCACCTACGCCCACGAGCTGGCCGACCTGCTCCTGGCCGGCAGCGCCTACGACTTCGGCGCCGCCTGCGACGGCGACGGCGACCGCAACATGATCCTGGGCCGGGATTGCTTCGTGAATCCCAGCGACAGCCTGGCCGTGCTCACCGCCAACGCCACCCTGGCCCCCGGCTATGCGGATGGCCTGGCCGGCGTGGCGCGCTCGATGCCCACCAGTGCCGCCGCCGACGTGGTGGCCGGCGCCCTGGACATCCCCTGCTTCGAGACCCCCACGGGCTGGAAGTTCTTCGGCAACCTGCTCGACGCCGGGCGGATCACCCTCTGCGGCGAGGAGAGCTTCGGCACCGGCAGCAACCACATCCGCGAGAAGGACGGCCTCTGGGCCGTGCTGTTCTGGCTGCAGATCCTGGCGGTGCGCGGCTGCTCAGTGGCCGAGGTGATGGCGGGCCATTGGAGCCGCTTCGGGCGCCACTACTACTCTCGCCACGACTACGAAGCCGTGGCCAGTGAGGCCGCCCATGGCCTCTACGACCGGGTCTCCGGGATGCTGGCCGCCCTGCCGGGCCAGGCCTTCGCCGGCCGCACGATCCGGGCCGCCGACGATTTCGGCTACATCGACCCGGAGGATGGCTCGATCAGCAAGGGCCAGGGCCTGCGGGTGCTGCTCGACGACGGCAGCCGGGTGGTGCTGCGCCTCTCGGGCACCGGCACCAAAGGCGCCACGCTGCGGGTGTACCTGGAGAGCTACGTGCCCCCCAGCGGCGACCTCAGCCTGAACCCCCAGCTGGCCCTGGGGGATCTGATCACCGCCATCGACGCGCTCGCCGAGATCAAGGTGCGCAGCGGGATGGAGCGGCCCACCGTGATCACCTGAAGGGCCAGGGCCGATGACACCGCCGGCCGCGGCGACCGTTCACTGGCTGGCGGCCGTCCTGATCGGGAGTGCCGCAGAGCCCCTGTGGGCCCACGACGTGGCCCAGGGCCTGCCGGTACTGCCGACCCAGCAGGCCACCACCGAGGCACTCGAAGCCACCCGCTTCGCGCCCACCACCACGGTCAACCTGCAGATCAACGGCGTCCTAGGGGGCCTCCAATACAGCGGCAGTGCGGTGGACAGTGCCAGCAACACCGCGGCGGGGGTACCACTGCTGAACGGGCTGAGCCTCAACCACGAGACCCGCCTGACGATCGACACCAGCTTCACGGGCCAGGATCTGTTGAGAATCCGATTCCGCAGCGGCAACTTCGCCCCCTCAGGCTTTTTCTCCAACCCCCCCACCCCGCTGACGCGGCTGGACTTCGCCTTCCAGGAACCGGCCTGCCTCGACGGGGCGGACAACTGCGCAGGCCAGCTGATCAGCGTCAATCGGGCCTACCTGCAGGTGCCCCTCGGCCCCGAGATCCGCGTCAGCCTCGGTCCCCGGATCATGCAGCTCGACATGCTGCCGGTCTGGCCGAGCGTGTACTCCGCCTCCCCCATCCTCGACCTGTTCCAGTACGCCGGGGCTCCAGGCGCCTATGGCAAACGGCTTGGTGGAGGCTTCGGGATCTGGTGGCAACCCCGGGGAACGCTGCAGGGCCTCACCTTGGGCTACGCCTACGTCGCGGGAGGGGCCGGAGGCTCCCCCCGGGGTGGCGGCCTCTTTTCCGGGTCCTCCGCCCAGACCAGCACCCTCCAGCTGGCCCTGACGCGGCCGCAATGGAACATCACCGGGGCGTACACCCTCAGCGGCCCGCAGGTGAGGCTGAGGGGCACCCCCCTGGCCAGCCAGCTGGCGGCCGGCTCCAGAGAGGGAAGCCTCGGCTCCTGGTCGCTGGCGGGGTACTGGCAACCACGTAGCTCCGGCTGGCTTCCCTCGATCAGCCTCGGCTGGGGGCAGGACAGGTTCCGTTTCGGCTTCTCTCCGGTGGCCGGCCTGTCGGGCATCCACAGCCGCTCCTGGTACACCGGCCTTGTCTGGAGCGATGTGCTGGGGGCGGGCAACAGCCTGGGGTTCGCCTTCGGCTCGCCCGCCCACGTGAGCGCCATCCAGGCACCGACGCCGAACAGCCTCGACGACCGTGGCCTGGCCTTCGAGCTCTATTACAGGATCCAGCTCACTGATGACCTTGCCCTGACGCCGGCTGTGTTCTGGCTGACGCGGCCGCGCGGGACCCTGACCGGAAGCTCAGACCTCTCCCAGGCCCTTCTCTTTCCGCCGGCCTCGGGGGAGGCCAGCTTTGGTGTGTGGGCCGGTCTGATCCGAGCGACGCTTCGCTTCTGAGGCGGCCCAGGATCAACCGACCCAGTTCAGGAAGCGCTGGATCACCACCGCGTTGCTGATGTCGACGAAGAAGCCCGACACCAGGGGAACCACGATGAAGGCCCTGCGGGCGGCACCGTACTTCTGGGCCACCGCCGACATGTTGGCCATCGCCGTGGGGGTGGCCCCCAGAGAGATCCCCCCGAAGCCGGCGCAGATCACGGCGGCTTCGTAATCGCGCCCCATCACCCTGAACACCACGAACAGCATAAACAGGAAGGCCACGACGAATTGCGCAGCGAGAATGGCCAGAATGGGTCCCGCCAAGGAGGCGATCGTCCAGAGCTGCAGGCTCATCAGGGACATCGTCAGAAAAATCCCTAGAGCGATGTCCGAGACGATGGCCAGGGAATGGGGGGCGGCCAGGTAGCGGATCGGCAGCAGCCGCGGCATGGTATTGGTGAGGAAGATCGCCGCAAACAGGGCGCACACGAACAGGGGCAGATTGCTACCGGCGGCCTTGAGGGTTTCGTGCAGGATCTCGCCCAGGGCCAGGCTCACGTTGAGCCAGAACAGGGTGCGCAGCAGACTGAAGTACGTCACCGCCTCATGCCCACTGTCTGCCGAGCGGCTGTCCTCGTCCGCCTCGGTCGCAGCAGGCTTCAGCTGTTGGCCAAGAATCAGGATCCGGGCGATCGGGCCGCCCATCAGGGAGGAGAGTACGAGCCCGAAAGTGGCGCAGGCGACACCGATCTCAAGGGCATTGCTGATGCCATGGCTCTCAGCGAACCGTGGTGCCCAGGCGATCGCCGTGCCGTGGCCACCCAGCAGCGACACCGACCCTCCCAGCAGACCCACCAGGGGACTTAATCCCAGCAGTGTTGCCATGCCGATCCCGGTGAGATTCTGCAGGATCATGTATCCCAAGGTGGTTCCCACCAGGATCAGCAGGGGCCAACCGCCCGACAGCAGTGTCTTGATGTCGGCATTGAGGCCGATGGCCGCGAAGAAGTAGAGGAGTAGAAAGTCCCGCGTCAGCAGATTGAAACCAATTTCCATACCATTGATGGCATGGATCAGGGCCAGCAGAAGACATACGAGCAGCCCGCTAGTGACCGGCTCAGGAATGTTGAACTCCCGCAGGAAGGCCACTTTTCGGTTCAGCCAGCGACCGATCGCCAGCACCACGATGGCGATGTTGAAGGTCGCGAAGCTCTCAAACTGCATGGGGATTCAATCACAACCCTGGACGGAGACTCGATAGCTGAACCCAAGAGCGGCAGGCGTGGTGGAAGACCCGACCCGGAAGTTCATCAATCGAGTGCGCTTGCCGGGAACGGCCTGGAAGGGCCCAAACATCCGGCCGGTGCCAGGTTCAAACGTCGGCGTTTCGTTGATCACCTGAAGGCTGCTGGCATCGGTGAACACCATGAAACCCGACACCGGGAAGCTGGCGCGCTCGGTGGACGCCGAAGTGAAGAAGAAGCGATAACTGCGGAAATTGCGATCCACGATGAAATCGGTGTTCCAGTTCGTACGGCCCACGAGCCGGTCCGGTCCGATCCGCTTGGAGACCACCGGGTTGCCACCGCCCCCGAGCGGCATCAGAAAGCGGCAGCTGGCCTGAGCAGCGGAGACGCTTGAGGCCGCCGTGACCAGAGCGGTGAGCAGGATGGGAGTGATCGCACGAATCTCAGCCATCGGCGGTGAAGGGAAGACCAGCAGAAACCATCATGACAGCCGGCGTCTCTCAATCCCCTGGCCAGGGCGGCTTGGCAGACTCGGTTGGCCAGCCGTCACGGCCAGAGGGAGTGGTGCGATGGACATCGGCGAAACCACCTGGAGGGATGGCTGTGGGCCTAGTCGTCGCTCCCCGAGGTGAGATTCGGGGCGGCCTGGTGTTGGGGCTCTGAATGGATCCAGAGGGCGATCATCCCCGCCATGGGAATCGAGAGGAAAACGCCCAGCAGGCCCGCGACCCGCTGACCAATGAACAGCGAGAGAAACAGGATCACCGGATTGAGCTCCATCGCTTTGCCCATCACCTTGGGGCGGATGATGTTGTCCTGTATCTGGCCGAAGATGAGCGAGGCGATCAGAGCCCGCAGGGCAATTTCTCCTCCCTGGGAAGCGAACACCATCACAGTAATCAGAATGATTCCAAGGGTGGCTCCTATACCGGGGATGACATCAAGAACGCCCACGACCACCGCCAGAATCAGGCTGTACTTCACCCCCAGAAATGGGAAAACAACGGCTGTTGAGACCGTGAGGAACACCATCAGGAGCAACTGGCCACGGATGAAACCCAGAACGCTCTGACGAAAGACCAGGGAAAAGCGATCACGATGAACACCCGGAATCAAACTCAGAAATCCCTGCCAGAGCTTATCTCCATCGATCAGCATGTAAAGACTGATGACCGCCCCGAAGATACCGGTGAATACCCCTGAGAACACACTCTGCAGCACCCCCAGCCCCGTGATCAGCCCCTCCTGCAGGAGCTTGGTGACCCTTTCGAATCCATAGCTTTCCAGATACTTGTGCAAGGGTGAAAAGTCATGCTGTTTGAGAGTGCCTTGCAGGTCTAAGATCAGGCCCTGGCCCTGGTTGAGCACCTGCAGCCCGATACCGGTGATGAAGCCGAACAGGAGCAGCAGAGTGCCAAAGGAGACAACCGCAATCGCCCAACCCCGCGGTAGATAACGGCCTAGCCAACTCACAGGAACATTGAGCAGCGCCGCAACAATGGCAGCAACTGTGAAAACCGCAATCGTGCCCGAGAAGTAATTGAAGATCACCACCGTGACCCCGATGGAGGCCACCAGAAGGAGGTAACGCAAGAGCTGGGGGGTGTTGAACATCGGCGGATAGGGCCCCCATGCGTGGCTGGATGCTACGCGCCGCGCTCCTGGCTTCACTGCGCGCGGCCATGAATCAGCTGTTGCTCTCCGGGCGGGAGGCGAACAGGTTGAGACCCAGCCGCTCCGAGAGGAAGCGAGCCGTGAGTTGGCCGCGCACACTGTTGCCCGCTTCATCCAGGGGCGGTGAAAAGGTGGCCAGGCCCCCTTTCCCCGGGGCCACCGTGATCATGCCGCCGGCCACCCCGCTCTTCCCCGGCAGG
>JBBQIH010000167.1:0-6329 GCA_038324725.1 Cyanobacteriota bacterium
TGCCTTCAACACCCCGCCCCGCCAGGGGCGCACCGGCACAGACGGGGAACTTCAGCAGGTAAAGCTGGGCCGCGACGGCGAGGTCGGCCAGGGTGAGGTCATCGCCCTCCAGGTAGGGGCGCTGGGCCACCAGCAGGGCGAGCTGCTCGAGGCTGCGGTGCAGCTGGCGCACCTCGCAGGGCCCCAGCAGGTCGCGCATCGCCTCGGTGGCCGAGCCGATCAGGCCCCCGGGCAGGGCCGTCACGAGATCACGCAGGGGGGCCGGGGTGGCCTCGGGCAGCAGGGCCGCGCGCAGCACCGGGTCACTGGCGGCTGCCTGGAGCAGGGCCAGGCGGGCCCCCCGGGCCAGGGCGGTGTCGGCCCAGTCCTCCAGCAGCAACACCCGGGCGCGGGCGATCGGATCGGCCGGCAGCAGGGGCGGTTCCGGGTGGGTGGCGTCCAGGTGAAGGGCGATGGCGGTGGAATCGGGGATCACGTCGCCGCCGTCCACCAGCACCGGCACCTGCCGCTGGCCGGACAGTCGGAACAGCTCCAGCTGGCCCAGGCCGGGGGTCACCTCCACGATGGTGGCCTCCAGACCCTTGCGGGCCAGCAGCAGCCTCACCTTCTCGCAGAAGGCGGAATGTCTGAACTGATGCAGCTCCATGGACCCTCGGTGTCGGCTGAACGTGGCCCCGGGCGGCAGAGTAGCCAGCATCCGACCAGGAGCGCCGCCAAGGCCATGAAAGAGTTTTTCGTCAATGTGACCCGCTATCCGCGCTACCTGATCGCCTTCAGCCTGGGGGTGTTCAACTCGGTGTTTGAACCCCTGGCCCGGCGGCGCAGCAACCCGGTGACGGCGGTGGCCCTGGTGGGCGCGCTGATCAGCGGGATGGTCAGCCTCACCCTGGTGCTGCGTGCCATGGTGCAACCCGGGTCGGTTTCGTAGTCATGGCACAGAGCCGACGGGTGGAACGGGTGGCGGCCCTGATCCGCCGGGAAGTGAGCGAGCTGCTGATGAGTGGCATCAAGGACGAGCGGGTCCAGCACGGCCTGGTGAGCGTCACCAGCGTCGAGGTGGCTGGTGACCTGCAGCACTGCAAGATCTTCGTGAGCGTCTTCGGCAGTGCCGAGGATCAGGACATCGCCATGGCCGGACTGCAGGCCGCCTCCGTCTACGTGAAGGGAGAACTGGGCCGGCGCCTCAAGATGCGCCGCACCCCGGAGGTGGCCTTCGTGCTGGATCGGGGGCTGGAGAAGGGCAACACAGTGCTGGGCCTGCTGCAGCGCCTCGAGGCGGAGCGGCGCGAACAGGGTGGCGGGGAGGACGCTGACCCGGTGGCCGAGGCTTGAAGCGCCCGATGGCCCCGTCCCCCGATCCACGACAGGCCCTGGATCGCGCCGCCGCCGCCCTCCTGGTGGTGCGGGCCAGTGGCCATCCGGCCGATGGCCAGCGGCGCTACCCCCGCTGGGAGCTGGACAACGCCAGCCTGCAGCGCCTGCTGAAGCGCGGCGTGGGCGGGGTGATCCTGCTGGGGGGCAGCGCCGCGGAACTGCGGCTGCGTACACGCCAGCTGGCGGCCTGGGCCAGCGAGCCCCTGCTGCTCTGCGCCGATGTGGAGGAGGGGGTGGGCCAGCGCTTCGAGGGGGCCAGCTGGCTGGTGCCGCCCCTGGCCCTGGCACGGATCCACGCCCGCGACCCCGCCCAGGCCCTGGACCTGGCCCGCCGTTACGGGGCCTGCACGGGCCGGGAGGCCCGCCAGCTCGGGCTCAACTGGGTGCTCGCCCCGGTCTGCGACGTCAACAACAACCCGGCCAACCCGGTGATCAACGTGCGGGCCTGGGGGGAGGACCCGGCCACAGCCGGTGCCCTGGCGGCCGCCTTCTGCCGCGGCGCCCAGGCCGAAGAGGTGCTCACCTGCGCCAAGCACTTTCCCGGCCATGGCGATACAACCAGCGACTCCCACCTGGAGCTGCCCCTGCTGCCCCACAGCCGCGCCCGCCTGGAGGCCGTGGAGCTGCCGCCATTCCGGGACGCCATCGCGGCCGAAGTGGCCGCGGTGATGACCGCCCACCTGCTGCTGCCGGCCCTCGATGCCGAGCACCCGGCCACCCTGTCGCGGGCGGTGCTCACGGGGCTGCTGCGCGAGGAGCTCGGTTTCGAAGGGCTGATCGTCACCGACGCCCTGGTGATGGAGGCGATCGCCGGCCGCTACGGCGCCTCCCAAGCCGCCGTGCTGGCCCTGGAGGCGGGGGCCGACCTGGTGCTGATGCCCGGCGATGCGGAGGGGGCGATCGACGCCATCGTGGCGGCCGTCCACAGCGGCAGGCTGAGCCTGGAGCGGCTGCAGGCCAGCCTGGAGCGGCGGCGCCTGGCCCTGGGGCGCTGCCCCGCCGCCAGCGATGACCCCAGCGCGGCAGCACCCCTGGGCCAGCTCAGCAATGGCCCCTGCCCCTCCGACCAAGCCCTGGCCCTGGAGCTGGTGCAACGCAGCCTGGAGCAGCAGGGACGGGGTCCGGTGCGCGGCGGACCCGGGGTGAACCTGATCCGACTCGACAACAGCCTGGGCTGCCCTTTCCTTTCAGCAACCGCACCGGCCCTGGCCCGGCCCGCGGCTGCAGGATGGCGGGCCTGCCTGATCGACGGCCAGGGGGCCTCGCCCTGGAGCGGCGATGGGGAGGCCCCCCTGGCCCTGGAGCGGCTGGGCGAGGGTCCAGTGCTGCTGCAACTGTTCGTGCGCGGCAACCCGTTCCGCGGCAGGGCCGACGGCCCGGATCCCTGGCCGGCGGTGATCCGCCAGCTGCAGGCCGCCGGTCGACTGGCGGGCCTGGCCGTGTACGGCAGCCCTTACGCCTGGCAGGCCCTGCAGCCGCTGCTGGAGCCGGACCTGCCGGCCGCCTGGTCCCCGGGGCAGATGGCCCTGGCCCAGGGCGAACTGCTGGGACGCCTCGGCTTTGGTCCGAAGCCAAGCGGCGGCACGGCGCCCGGCGCCGCCGTTGGGGCGGACTTCACCGACTGAGCCCTCACCGGCACCTAGCCTCCTGGCACGTCTGTCCTGCCCCGCAGCGCCGATGCTGAGTCTGTCGATGATCGTGCGCAACGAAGCGGAGCGGCTGGAGCGCTGCCTGCATTCGGTGGCCGGCTTCGTTGACGAGATGGTGGTGGTGGACACCGGGTCCGACGACGACACGGCAGCGATCGCCGCCAGCTGCGGCGCCAGCGTGCACCACCTGGCCTGGCCGGGGGACTTCGCCCCCGCCCGCAACCACGCCCTGGATCTGGTGCGGGGCGATTGGGTGCTGGTGCTGGATGCCGACGAGTGGCTGCGGCCCGAGGCCCGCTCCCCGCTGCGCGCCCTGATGGAGCAGCCCCAGGTGCTGCTGATCAACCTGCTGCGCCAGGAAGTGGGGGCCGCCCAGTCACCTTTCTCCAGTGTCAGCCGCCTGTTCCGCCGCCATCCCGCGATCCGCTGGAGCCGCCGCTATCACGCCATGGTCGACGACAGCGTGGCCGCCTTGCTGAAGCAGGAGCCCCACTGGCAGGTGCTGGCCTGTGGGGAGCCGGCCCTGGGGCACGAGGGCTACCGCCCGGACCTGCTGGCGGCCTCCGGCAAGGCCGAGCGCCTGCGCCAGGCCATGGAGGCGGAGCTGGTCGCCAGGCCCGGTGACCCCTACGCCTGCGCCAAGCTCGGCGCCCTGGAGGTGAGCCAGGGCCAGCGCGCCAGGGGCATCGCCCTGCTGGAGGAGGGATTGGCCAGGGTCGGTACCGGGTCGCTTGCTGAGCACTACGAACTGCTGCTCCACCTCGCCATCGCCCGCAGCCCTGGGGAGCCCGCCGCCGCCGCCGCCCTCTACCGCCAGGCCCTGGACCTGCCCCTGGAGGAGCGACTCACCCTGGGGGCTCAGCTCAACCTTGGGGCCCTGCTGTTGCGCCAGGGGGCCCTGGAGGAGGCGGCGGCCCTGACGGCGGACGTGACCCGCCTCTGCCCGGAGCTCCCCCTGGCTTGGTTCAACCTGGGCCTGATCGAGCGCCAGCGGGGCCGGCTGCTGGAGGCGATCACCGCCTACCGGCAGGCCCTGGCCCTGGCACCGCAGCACGCCGACGCCCAGCGCAACCTGGCGGCCGCCTTGCTGCTGGCGGGCGACATTCCCGGGGCCAGGGATGGCTTCCGCCGGGCGATCGCCCTGCTGGAGGCCCAGGGGGAACCGCAGCAGGCCCGGGAGCTGGCCCACCGGGCGGGCTCCCTCGTCCGGCTGGATGCCTGATGGACAGCCCACTGCCACTGGCGGGCCGCACGGTCGCCGTGACCAGGGCCGAAACCCAGCTGGGCGCGGCCCGCCAGCTGTTCGAGCAGGCCGGCGCCAGCGTCATTGACCTGCCGGCCCTGGTGATCGCCCCCCCCGATCTCTGGGGCCCCCTCGACGATGCCCTGGCGGAACTGGACCAGTTCCACTGGATCGTCTTCTCGAGCGCCAACGGGGTGGACGCGGTGGAGCAGCGGCTGGTGCGGCAGGGATCCTGCCTGGCCCGCAGACCCAGGGGGGTCCGGCTGGCCGCGGTGGGGCGTAAGACCGCCCAGACATTGGAGGACCTGGGAGCCCCCGCCGATTTTGTACCCCCGGCCTTCGTGGCCGACAGCCTGATCGAGCACTTCCCCGTGTCGGGCTGGGGGCAGCGGCTGCTGCTGCCGCGGGTGCAGAGCGGCGGGCGCACGCTGCTGGCCGAAGCCTTCGCCGCGGCCGGCGCCCGGGTGGTGGAGGTGGCCGCCTACGAGACGCGCTGTCCGGCGGGGCTGCCCACCGGGGCGCTGCAGGCCCTGGAACGGCGCGGGCTCGATGCCATCACGTTCAGCAGCGGTAAGACGGTGGAGCACACCGCCCAGCTGCTGGCCGACAGCTTCGGCGACGCCTGGATCCAGCAGCTGGAGGGGGTGCAGGTGATCTCGATCGGCCCCCAGACCAGTCAGCGCTGCCTGGAGCGGCTCGGACGGGTGGATGGAGAAGCAGACCCCCACGACCTGGAGGGTCTGGTGGCGGCCTGCAGCCTGGCCCTCAGAGGTCGACCTTGACCTTGCGACTGCCGCTCTGCAGGATCAGCTGACCGTTGGCCACATCCACCGCAGCCACGCTCCAGCCGGCGGGCAGCAGATCGGTGTTGCGGCCACCCCGGTCGCCCCGGCGCAGGCTGCCGCTGAGTTGCTTGTAGGTCACCACCGCTTCGCGCTGGCCGCCGCTGTCAATCACGCCGGTGACGCGGAAGTCCTGCAGAAAGGCCGGTGGAGGGAGCGATGCTGCCGCCCCACCGCCGGCCGCGGCTGCCGCCGAACCCGGGGCCAGCTGCGGCACCAGAGCGCCGAAGGGATCCTTGCGACCCACAGGGAAGGCCGCCACCACCTGCTGGGAGGTGGGCAGAGGGGTCAGCCCAGCCGGTACGGCCGCTGAGGCCACCGCGGCAGGGGCCGGCCTGGGCGGAGCCGGTGGCGGTGGGGCTTCCACCGTGGGGGCGGCAGCGCATCCGGCGAGCACAAGGGGCGCCAGCGCCCAGAAGCCGAAGCGGCCGTTACCCTTTTTCCACCAGGTCGCGAAATCGGTCAAGGTTGGCCTGCAATTCTCTGGTGACGATGCCCCCCATGATGGTGGGTTCCATCAGGGGCGCAAGCGCACCAGGCAGTTCATAGCTCACTGTGAGCTTGACGGCCGTAAGGTCAGGCCCGAGGGGATAGAAACGCACGCCTCCCTTGGTGGGCAGGCCACCCACCGATTCCCAGTGCAGCCTTTGCAAGTCGACCCGCTCGGTGATCCGGGCCTTCCAATGGAAACGGAAGCCCTGGGCCGCCAGAGTCCAGTCGGTGAGGTCGGGGTCGTCGAGGGTGACGACCGATTCGATCCAACGCATCCAGCGGGGCATGGCCTCCAGATCGCTCCAAACCTCCCAGACCCGGGCCACCGGGGCCTGGATCTCCGTGGTGACGCTGTGCTCGAGCCATTTGCCCATGGGTTCGCTCCTAGGCCACGGCCGCGCAGGTGGCCAGCGCCACGGGCTGGTTCAGGATCGCAGCGGCCGCGAGCCGACCGCTCATCGTGGCGCCCTCCATCGAGTCGATGTAGTCCTGGCGGGTGTAGCTGCCGGCGAGAAAGAAATTGGCCACGGGGGTGCGCTGGTCGGGGCGGAAGGGCTCCATGCCGGGGGCTTCCCGGTAGAGGGACTGGGCCAGTTTCACCACGTTGCTCCAGACGAGCTGCAACCCCGCGGCCGAGGGAAACAATTCACGCACCTGGCGATCGGTGTGGGCGACGATCTCCTCGGTTTTCAACGGGATCCAGGGATCACCAGGGGTGAGCACGCACTG
>JBBQIH010000168.1:0-6308 GCA_038324725.1 Cyanobacteriota bacterium
AGTACATCGCCAAGAAGGTGGCCCCCACCTTCAAGATTCCCGAGGGTGAGCTGTATTGCCGCCTGGAGTCGGGCAAGGGCGAACTGGGCGTCTTCATCATGGGCAACAACGACGTCACCCCCTGGCGCTGGAAGATCCGCGCCGCCGATTTCAACAACCTTCAGATCCTTCCCCACATCCTCAAGGGGGCCAAGGTGGCCGACATCATGGCCATCCTGGGTTCGATTGACGTGATCATGGGCTCCGTCGACCGGTGAACAGCGTCGGTCGGCGCTGGATCCGCCGGCTGCAGCGCTGCGGCCCCCTGCTGCCCTTGGGGGTCACCGGTTTGCTGGTGCTGAAGGGGCTGCATCCGGGGCTGCCCGGCTTCAGCTGCCCCCTGCGCGCCCTCACCGGCCTTCCCTGCCCCACCTGCTACCTGACCCGGGCCACGGCGGCGAGCCTGGTGGGTCACTTTGATGACGCCATGGCCCTGCACGCCTTCGGCCCGGTGCTGGCCGCCGGTCTGGTGCTCTGGTCGCTGGAGTCGCTGCGCAGTGGCCGGCTGGTGCCCCGGGTGCTGCGGGGCCGGCACCTGGTGGTTGTGGGCGCGCTGCTGCTGCTGTATTGGGCCGGACGGATGGGCCTGACCTACGGCATCGGCCTGCAGGCCTTTCCACTCGGCTAAGTCCTTCGGGCGGCAACCGACCGAACCCCCTACAGCCACGGCGATTCCGTGGGCGGACCTACGCTGGCTGCGGGATGGACCTCCACCGTTGCTCCCCGGTCCTCACCAGAAATTCCTTGCGCCTTTCGTCAAGCCCTGCAACACCCGCCGGTGCTCAGCTTCTGATCGCCCAGCCCGACTACGCCAAGCGCCTGCGCCCCCTGCTGCCAGACGTGGCCTTCACTCCCGACCGGGGGACGCTTCTGGTCCTTGGCCTGAATGGGGCGATTCTGGTGCTGGGCTGGGCCATGGCCCGCCAGCTTCAGTCCAGCCATTGGCAGGGACTGCTTCTCTTTCTGCCCTTCGCCCTGGTGATGGGCAACGCCGTGGTGGTGATGCTCTTCGGCACCCACGACATCATGCACAGCAAGGTGATCCGTCAGCCCCTGCTGCGCCAGGTGGTGCAGCTGCTGGGGCTCGCCCTGCTGTGGATGCCCCCGACGCTATGGAAGGCCGTGCACAACCGGGAACATCACGGCAAGACCAATTCCGAGCAGGATCCCGACCGCAACTACAACGCCAGCCAGCCAGCGAGCTGGGGGAAGTGGATCCAGAATCTGTTCGTGCCATCGGTTGAAGTGAACCCGTTCTGGCTGGCTGTGGGGATGACCTCGGCCTGGGGGGTGCATGCGTTCCGAAACATCACATCGGTGCTGCTGTTCAACAACGGATCCACGCGCTATCCGGTGTTCTCCTTTCAGGTGAGTCCCAGGGAGAGGCGCCAGATCGCCCTTGAACTGGCCGCCATCGTGCTGATCCACCTGGCCATCATCGCCTTCATCGGCCTGCGTCCCGTGCCCCTTCTGATGGGCTACTTCTTGCCGATCTGGATCGGCTACAGCGTGGTGATTGCCTACATCTATACCAATCACATGGCCTGCCGGCTCACCGATACCAACGACCCCCTGATCAACAGCATTTCCCTGAAGATGCCAGCCATCTTCGACGCCCTTCACTTCAATTTTTCTTTCCACACCGAGCACCACATCTTTCCGGGCATGAACCCGGACTATTACCCCCAGGTGCGGGCCCTGCTGCTGGAGCACTACCCGGAGCGCTTCAATCTGCTGAGCGCCCCCCAGGCCTGGCAGCTGCTGAGGCAGACACCCCGGCACTACCTGGATGCCACCACCTTCTCCAGCAGCTGCGGCACCATCGTCCAGCCCTGTCCCCTCAGCTGAGCACCCCCTGGTGATAGGCGGCGTTCTGGATGTAGAAGGTGGCCACCGGCACCGCCACCAGGGCGGCCAGTCCGCAGGTGAAGATTGTCACCACCAGCACCAGCAGCCAGGCGATCAGCTGGATACCGGCGAAAGTGCGGCCCTTGGCTGAGCCATACACCGCCTGGAATGAGGAGGAAAAGCAGTCCAGGATGGGGCTGTCGGTGAGAAACACCTTGTTGACATACACCGGCGTCACCAGGGTGACGGCGATGCCGGGCAGGATGCAGAACACGAAACCGATCGCGGCCACGACCGTGAACAGGACACCGGCCAGGAGATAGCGGATAGGCCGATGCATCAGAACCCGCAGAGCAGGTTCGGTGCCGATGATCTCACCACTGGCGTAGTGCATCGCCGGGACGGCCACGAACAGCACCCCCACCAGATTGGAGAGGATCGTGAAGGGCAGCTGCACCAGGTTGCCGAGCACCGCCGCCAGGCCGGCCGCGGTCTCTCCGCCACCGCCACCGCTGGAGAGACCGACGCCCAGCGCCGTGAGTGCCAGGGAGGCCACAACGCCGATGACCGTGAGAACGATCGTGGCCACCCAGATCAGCAGGATCGTGGGGATATGAGCCAGGAAGGCGGCCCAGGCCTTGGCGATGGTGGGCGGCTCGTAGGCGATGGCGGCGGCCAAGGGAAGCGATCCGTACTGGGCGGAACCTAGGGGCGTTCCGGGATGCCAGCAACGGGCAGGGATGCCGGCGGCGGCAAAGGGGCGCCAGGATGGGCTCACGGGCAAGACGGCGACGCCACGGAGGTTGATGTCCCCATCCAACCCACCGCGCACGCCGACGGACTGGTTGCTGCTCTGCCGCACGGTGCGCTTCGGTGACACCGATGCCGCCGGGGTGATGCATTTCCACCAGCTGCTGCGCTGGTGCCATGTGGCCTACGAGGAAAGTCTGGAGCGGTTCGGCGTGGCGGCGGGCGCCCTTTTCCCAGGGCCGGGCTGCACGCCGCCAGTGGCGCTGCCGATCGTGCACGTGAGCGCCGACTTCCTCAGGCCCCTGGCCTGCGGGGATGCCCTCGCCATCGAGCTCCGCCCCATGCAGCGCGATGGTGGCAGCTTCGACGTTCGCTACCGCTTCCTGCACGACGGCCAGGAGGCAGCCATCGGCCTGACCCGGCACGTGGCCATTGACACGGCGAGCCGACAGCGGGCGGATCTCCCCAGCAGCGTCTTGGGATGGCTGGAGGCCAGCCCGGCGGACGCCTAGCGGCGGCTCAGCAGGGCCCACATCAGGGCGGCCAGCTGCAGGGGCAGCAGCGCCCCCATCAGGGCCAGGGGATGCAGAGCATCGTGCGGCGTAGCCCCCAAAGCCACGAAACTGACCAGCCCACCCCCCACCAGCAGGGCGAGGCCCAGCCGCGGGTGGGGGGGGGCCATCAGAACCACTCCCGGGTGGCGTCGATGTACTGAGCCTGGAATTCCTCCGGCGACTTGGTGAGGTAGATGACACCTTCGATCACCCCGATGATCCCCATCACCGACGCGCCGAAGCCACAGGTGAGCACCGTGACCAGCAACATGATCAGCCCGGCCTTGCTGTAGCCCAAAACGAATTTGTGGATGCCCAGCGATCCCAGGAAGATGGCCAGCAGCCCTGCCGCGAGCTTCTTGTTGCTGGTCTCGACCTGTTGGCTGTCGGTCATCAGTGCGGGTGCCGTTCAGAACGCTTCTAGCGAGTCCAGCCACCGCTGCCAACGTCCCCGCTCCCATTTGCCCGCGGCAGTGGGCGCCAGCGACGGGCAGAGGTGCCAGTGCCGCGGCCGCTCGGCGGGGGGCCAGGCGGCCGTGAGGGCCCGCAGCGCCCCCAGCAGCGCCGCCCCTTCGCCCTCCTGCCGGGGGCGCACCAGCGCCACGAGCTGCTCCCCCCATTCCGGATCGGGCCGGGCCAGCAGCAGCAGCGCCTCCAGGCCTGCACCGGCACGGGCCGCCTCAGCCTGCAACCGTTCCTCCAGCCGCTCCGGGAAGACCGTCTCGCCGCCGCTGTGCAAGGCCCCATCCAGGCGGCCCAGCACCGCCAGTCCCTCGGCGTCGATCCGCCCGGCATCGCCGCTGCGCCACCAGCCGCCTGGCTGCAGCGGCAGGGGCAGCAGCCGGCCCGCCACCAGCCGGCCGGGGCTGAGGCGGCCGCAGCGCACTTCCACGGCCCCGGTAGCGCCATCAAGGCGCAGGGCCACGTCGTCCAGTGGTTCACCGCAGCCCGCGACACCGGCCAGGAACCGCTGCGGCGGCAAGGCACACACCATGGCGGCGGTTTCGGTGGCGCCGTAGCAGGGGGCCAGGGGCAGGCGGGCGCGGCGGGCGGCGGCGGCCAGCGGTGCCGGCAGGCCAGCACCCCCAACCCAGATCACGGCGCAGCCCGCCAGCCAGGCGGTGGCCTCGGGGCTGGCGAGCAACCGGGCCAACTGGGTGGGCACCAGCGAGAGCAGCACCGGGCGATCCCGGGGCAGGGGGCAGGCCTGGGGCAAATCCTGCGGCCGGCGCAGTAGCGAGGGGGCCAGCCAGCGCCACTCCCCCCCCCAGCGGCGGGCGCGCACCAGGGGCAGCAGGCCACTGACATGGTGCAGCGGCAGGGGGTCGAGGTGCAGGCAGGCGGCAGGCTCCAGCCCCAGGGACACCAACCAGGTGGCGGTGGCTTCGGCGGAAGCCTGCAGGTGGGCCAGGGGTTGCAGACACCAGTGACGCCCGCCGGCGCTGCCACCGCTGCCCACCACCACTGCGGCCCCGAACCGGGCCAGCGCCGCCAACTCCTGCGTGGCGCCACCAAGGGCCTGGGCCAGGTCCGCCTGCTGGCCGGGCCCCGCCAGGGCCACCACGTGCTGCCGTCCCCAGGCCTGCTCCAGCTGGGCCGCCGCCGCCTCAGGGTCGGCCCGGGCTGGATCGAACAGCAGGGGCGCCCAGGGGGGATCGGCCACGCAGGATCTCCGCTTACCGCCACGCTAAGGGCCCTATGCAGGGGGTCAGGCCACCGCCGCCCAGACCCGCTGCGGGTCGTGGTCGAACAGGGGGCCGCTGGGCGACCAGTCCGGGGCCAGGCCGGGGGCCACCGGCGTCGGACCACGCCATTGCAAGGCCGCCAAGTGGCACAGCCAGCGGGCGCCGATGCCGGTTTCGAAGCCGGTGCTGAGCATCAGCCGGGGCACCCCCCGGCCCAGCTGGGCCAGCAAGGGCCTGGGATCACCATCCTGCGACGGGCGCCGCACCTGCCAGCCACCCCAGCGATGGCGCAGCTCCGGATGGAGCCGCAGGGATTCATCCAGGGCCACGGGAATCCTCAGTGCCAGCCGCTCGAGGCCCTCCTGGTCGCCGGCGGCCAGGGGCTGCTCCAGCCACTCCAGCCGCGGTTCCCGCCCCAGCCGCTCGGCCCAGGCGGTGGCGGTGGCCCGGTCCCAGCCGCCGTTGGCATCGAGCCGCAGGCGTGCATCGGCCGGCAGGCGTTCCAACAACCTCTCCAGCCACCGTCGCTCCAGTCCATCGGCTGCCGCCGCGACCTTCCATTTGAAGGTTGGCGCCGCGGCCGCAGGGCCGGCGAGCCGTTGCTCCAGAGCCGCGACCATCACCTCACCGGCGGGCAGCAGCCAGGCCGGTGGCGGTGCGGCGAACCAGCCGCCACCGGCAGCCGCTCCCACCACCCCGTCGCTCTCCGCCAGGGCGGCCCCCAGGGCGAAGGCCAGGCTGGGCGGCAGCGCCGGCAGCCTGCGTTCCAGATCGCTCCGCTGCACGGCGGGGCCCAGGGCCGCCAGGGCCGCCGCCACGGCCGGCGTCTCGCTGGGCTCCAGCGGCGCCGCCTCCCCCCAGCCAACCCCGCCCTCAGGGCCCTGCAGCCGCAGCAGCCAGCCCCGCTTGGACGCCAGCCGGCCGCTGGACGTCTGCAACGGCCTGGGCAGCCGGAAGGCGAAGGGCCGGATCTCCAGCCCCAGCCACCCCGCGGGCCTCCCCCAGGCCGCAGGGGCGCTCACCGGCCCGCCAGCGCCGTCAGCCAGGGGCCGAGGGCCAGGCCACAGGCGAGCCCCAGGCCGTTGAGGGCCTGGAAGCGCAGGGCCAGAAACTTGCTGCCGGCGATGCGCTCGAGCCGGTGGTGGTCATCGCCGAGGAGCTGGATCAGGGCCCGGGCCGGCGGCAGGCCGATCGCCCCGAGCAGGGCCGACAGCGGCCACCAGCCCAGCAGCACGGGCGCCCACTGCAGCGCCAGGGCGGTGGCCACGAACCAGGGCACCAGGGTGGCGGCCCGCCGGCTGCCGAGGCGCACCACCGGCGAGCGCTTGCCGTGGGCGGCGTCCTCCTCCACCTGGTGGAAATGGGAGCAGAACAGCACCAGGCTGGTGGCCACCGCCGGCCCGCTGCCCAGCACCAGCGCAGGTCCCCAAGG
>JBBQIH010000169.1:0-6284 GCA_038324725.1 Cyanobacteriota bacterium
CCCTCGGTCAGGCTGCGGGTGGTGGCGGTGAGTTGATCGAGCTTCGCCTTGCTGGCCGCCATCTCCGCCTGCATCTGGGTGGCTTCGACTTCGAAACGGGTGAGCTGGGCCGTCTGGGCCTTGACGACCATGTAACGGAGCAACACCAGGGCCGTGCCGGCCACGGCCGCCACCAGCACGGCCGCTCCGATCAGGGCACCCCGCAGCAGCAGCGGCCGCCGATCCAGCAGGGCCGTGAGCATGCTCTGCTGGCCGAGTTCCTTGCGCCTCTCCCGCAGCAGGTCAAGGGGTGCCGTCATCGGTCGCGCTCCGCCATTGCCAGCCCTTGCAGAACCAGGGACCCGAACGGCTGGGGGGTGAGCAGTTCGGCGCGCACCCCCAGCGTGTCCTGCAGATGGTCCTGGCTGGCAAGCGGCGCGCTGAGCAGCAACCGGAGCCGATGCAGGGCTGGATGGCGGCGTCGATAGAACGCCACGCAGCGGGCCACTTCCCGAACGAGCTGGTCATCCTCCTCGGGCAGGGGCCAATCGAAGACGGGCTCGGCGCGCCGCAGAAGCAGCAGCCGGGCACCCACCGGCAGCGGATGGATCAGCAGGGTCAGGACGTCCTCGGCGGAGTGCTCCAGGAGCGCGTTCACCGCTGCCAAACGGCAGGACTGGGCCGGGGCCAGCCTCTCCAGCTGGGCTCCGGCCAGGTTGAACACCTCGATCCAGTCGTCTACCAGCTTTCTGGACGCCACGGCCAGCAACAGGCGGGGGGTGGGGCCCGGCAAAGGCCGCAGGTCGATGGTCGCTTCGCTCAGGGGAACGGCAAGGGTGAGGGGAGGGTCGATCGTCCGCAACGCTTCGATCGGGTCGTCGGGGATCGCCTCCAAGGGCCAGTCAATGACGCGCCACTCGACAGCCCCCTCCGGAAGGGAGGCCAGCACGACGGCATCCAACAGGCCGTCGCGCACCAGCAGATCGCCGATCAGGTCGCCGAGGGGTTCTTTCTCCAGGGGCTGGCCATCCAGGCAGGTGAGTGGAGGCAGCGGCAGATCAATGCTCACGGGCTCCGGTCCGCTTCCCCGCAGGACTTGTCCCATCAAGGCCTCGTCCTGCAACTCGAGCAGCAGCTGTCGCGGAAAGACCTGCGCACGGATGGGACGGAGGCGGTCGCCCAGATCATCCTTCAAGCCGATCAGGCCAGAAAAAACCAAGGCTGAAATCCGTTGCCTGCGAAAGGTACCGAATCATGGACGCCAAGGCATCCCCGAACCTACAACTTCAGAAAGCGTCCGACATCCATGGCAATCGAGCTGGCGGGTCAATCCCTCCAGAATCGTTGGCACAAGTGAGGGGCCTGCATAGATCCAACCGGTGTAGATCTGGATCAGGGACGCTCCTGCGCTGATGCGCTCCCAGGCAGCCTCGGCCGAGTCGATGCCGCCCACACCGATCAGCGGCAGTGCGGGACCTGCGGTGGCCCGCAACCGGCGCAGCACTTCCACCGCCCGTCGCCGCAGGGGCCGGCCGCTCAGTCCTCCGGCCTCCTCGGCGAGGGTCTGACCGGTGGCCTCCAGACGACGTCCTTCGAGCCCGAGTCGGTGGACCGATGTGTTCACCGCGATCACTCCGGCCAGACCCTCCTCGTAAGCCAGGCGGGCAATCGTGTCGATGGCATCGTCCTCGAGATCGGGGGCGATCTTCACCAGCAGGGGAGGACAGGCCGGTAGCCGCCGCAGACGCTCCACCAGCCGCCGCAGCTGGGCCTCCTCCTGCAAATCCCGCAACCCCGGGGTGTTGGGTGAGCTGACATTCACCACCGCATAGTCGGCCAGGGGGGCCAGCAGCTCCAGGCTGGCCGCGTAATCGTCGGGGGCCATCTCCAGCGACACCGTCTTCGATTTTCCGAGATTGATGCCGAGCACCGCGGGCCGCTGGCCCGGCGGGGGCAGACCCTGGCGCTCCAGGGTTCGACGCACGCCCCTGGCTCCATCGTTGTTGAAACCCATGCGGTTGAGCGCCGCCCGCTCCTCGGCCAGCCGGAACAACCTCGGCCGGGGATTCCCCTGTTGTGGCTGCCAGGTGATGGTGCCCAGCTCGGCGAAGCCGAATCCGAACAGATGCCAGATCGCGGCCGCCACACCGTTCTTGTCGAAGCCCGCGGCCAGCCCCACCGGATTGGCAAAGCGACAGCCGAACAGCGTCTGCTCCAGGCGGGGATCCCGCCGCTGCAGCTCCGCCCCCAGCCCCGCCAGGCTGCCGCTCACCAGGGGCCATTGGCGGCGCAGGGACGCCTGGCCCAGGGCCAGCAGCGTCAGACGACTCAGCTGTTCGGCGTCGGCGCCGTCATCACGACGCAGCAGCGGCTCGACGAACCGGGCATAGAGGGCACCGGTTCCCACCTGGCCGCCACCGGTCGATTGCTCCTGCGACATCCCTGTCTCCTCACTGCGGCCTGGCCAATCCTCCCGCGCCGCGCTCCAGCCGCCAGCTCCCATTGCCCAGGGGCCTGACAAGCCAGTCGCGCCAGAGCCAGGGATCCCCTTTCCCCTCCAGGGTGGCCGTGGGCACCTCCAGCAGCCTGGCAAGCTCCACGGCCCGCAGGCTGTAGCCACCCGCGGCCAGCCGATCGGCCAGCTCCATGCGGGAGAGCAACTCCTGCAGCGACCTGGGCGCCTGATCCCTGGCCCCGGGAACAGCCACGACTTCGGGAACGGCCACCTCCCCAGCCACCTCCCCAGCCACCGCCTCAGCCTCAGGTTGCAACACGAGGGAGGGCTGGGTTTCAACGGCCAGGGCCGGGGCCTGGCCACGGGAGAAGGCGACGGCGATGGCATCGCAGCGGTCATTGTCCGGATCACCGCTGTGGCCGCGCACGTGGCGCAGGGCCAGCCCCGGCAGCCTGGCGGCATCCAGCAGTTCCCAGAGGTCGCGGTTGAGCACGGCTCCACCGGACGCGGTGCGCCAGCCCTTGCGCTTCCAGCCGGCCATCCACTTCTCGTAGCCATCGATCAGGTAACGGCTGTCGGTACGCAGCACCAGATCGGGATGACGCGGCAGGTCCCGCAGCGTCTCCAGCACCGCCAGGGCAGCGGTGAGCTCCATCCGGTTGTTGGTGGTGGCTGGGGATGCCCCCCCCAGCTCCCGACGGGAACCGTCCTCAAAGCGCAGCAGCGCCCCCCAGCCTCCCGGCCCTGGGTTGCCACTGCAGGCCCCGTCGCAGGCGGCAGCCAATACCCGCACCGGACGATCACCCATGGAGTTCCCTTGACAGCATCGCTTGAATAAGCCCCTCTCTCCCGGTGAATGCCCGGGCCCTGGAGGTGTTCCGATGCAGCGAACCTACCTGGCCCTGGCGGGCCTGGCCCTGGCCGGAGCAGGCCTGCCGATGGTCCAGCCAAGGCTGGCCATGGCAGCCGGTCTCTTCCAGAGCACGGACGTGGACGCCGAGCGCTTCTCCGTGCTGGCCAGGCCGGTCGGCGACAACGACTGGACGCTCCTGGTGCTCGAACAGCTGGCCGCCAAGCCCTCCTGCTGGCAGGCCCGCCCGGATGGCCTGGTGGATCCGACCCTGAACCGGTTCGACTTCACAGGCATCTGCAATCGCTACCTCGACAGCAACGGCTACTCGCTGCGGGTCGCCGACCAGGACCTGGGCACCAGCTATCGCCTGCAGGTGCAGCAGGTGGGCTCCCGCCTGGAGCTGCAGGCCGTCTCCCCAAGGAATTCCGCCGTTCTGGTGGTTGGTAGGGCCGAGGTGCCCCTGCGCGACCGCGACGGCTTCGTGGCTCTCAAGCTCGAGCCAGGCTGGGATCTCCAACGGCGCACCTATGAGCAAAGGGCGTTGACGCACCTCTATTTCGCCAGCCCGGCCCCCTTGGAGCAGCTGATCGCCCGGGCCGGCGGCAGCCAGACCTTCCAACGTCCCCTGGGGACGGGCCGGGCTGAACTGCCTGGAATCGATGCTGACCCGATGCTGGGCCAGGGCGACGACACCATGGGCTCGGGCCGCTCCGGTCGGGCGATCGCCCTCCAGGTGATTCCTTATAGCGAAGCCAACCCAGGAGGGCTCTGAGCCCACTCTTTAAACCCGTTTGGTTTCCCGGGCCTGGGGGCCAGTTGGATCACCGGACTGTTCACCCCGCACCTGCCTTTCGCCTCGCTTACTCTGATCAGGTGAGGAGTGAAGGACGCTCTTCCAGGGTCGAAACGAGGACAGACTCCCGGAATCGTTCCATCTCCAGAGCCCTGCCTTCGGCGGGGCTCTTTTTTTTGGCTGACCTCTCGAACACGGAGTCCGCACGGCCCCCGCAAGACCTCGGCCCATGAAAAAGCCGGCCCCACAGGACCGGCCGGAAATGAAGCGGGGTCGCCGGGCCCGGAGGCACCGGCTTTGGGCGGTCACTTGATGGAGACCTTGCCACCCACGTCTTCGATGCTCTTCTTGAGAGCTTCGGCATCGTTCTTGGAGATGCCTTCCTTGACGGCCTTGGGAGCGGCTTCGACAAGGGCCTTGGCTTCGCCCAGGCCGAGGCCGGTGGCCTCGCGGACGGCCTTGAGCACCTTGATCTTGGCGGCCGGATCGAAGCCATCAAGGATGACGTCGAACTCGGTCTGCTCTTCGACGGGCTCGGCAGCCGCGCCGGGGGCGGCGGCGGCCATGACGACGCCAGCCGAAGCGGCGGCGGACACGCCGAAGGCCTCTTCGATCTGCTTGACGAGCTCGGAAGCCTCAAGCAGGGAGAGGGTTTTCAGTTGTTCGAGAATCTGGTCGGTGGTAGCGGACATGGGGGGGGAATCAGCAACAGAACGGGAGGATCGGTGGAGCCCAGGGGTTCGCGGTAGGCGAACTCAACCTTCGCCGGATTCGGCGTGCTGCTTGAGTGCCCTGGCGAGACCGGACGGAACCTCGTTGATGCCCACAGCCAACTTGGTGGCCAGGCCATTGATCGCACCGGCGATCTGGGCCATGAGCACCTCCTTGGAGGGGAGATCCCCGATGGCCTGGATGTCGGAGGGGGAAAGGAGCTTGCCCTCGAAAAGGCCTCCTTTCACATCCGACTTCTTGGTGTCCTTCTGGAAGGACTGCAGGGCCTTCACCGCACCGCCGACATCGCCCTTGACCAGGACGAAGGCATTGGTACCGGTGAGCAGGGAATCGAGATCCGACCAGGCGCTGTCACCATCAATGGCACGGCGCATCAAGGTGTTTTTGGTCACCTTGCACACACCGCTGCTGGCCTGCAGACGGGTCCGCAGATCAGTCATCTCCTTGATGGTCAGGCCCTTGAAATCCAGGACCAGCGCCATTTCGGCTTCACCGAGGAGCCCTTTGAGCTCTTCGACGATCTGTTGCTTGTTCTCCAGCGTGCGGCCCATAGGAGGTGGATCGGATCGGGGGAACAAGCAGGGAACGCGGCCCGGACGGCCTCCCGGGAAGGGAAGCTTCGAGGCCGCTCATCGCTCCGCTCCGATCTGAGGGACTCCGGCGGAGACCCCAGCACAGGCAAAAACCAATCGCGTGAACCTCGGCAGGGCTTATGTCGGAGAAACATCGACCGAAATCGACGACCCTGACGACCTGCTGTCTTGGGTGGGGCGCGAGCCCTTCTGGACGAATCCAGCTTTTAAACCTACATCACGGCAGGCCCAGTTCCCGCAGTCGCGACTGCCACCGGGCGTAACCGGCGACGTTGAGATGCACGCCGTCCACCGTATAGGCGCGCTTCAGCCCATCGGCGTCGGCCATCACCGGGGTGAGGTCAACAAAGTCCTGGGGGGGAATCTGTTGGGCAAGCCGCTGGTTGAGTTCCGCCACCCGGCGAACACCCTCGGGGCCACAGCGGAACCGTGCGCAAGGGATGGTGGACTGGACGATCACCCGCGCCCCGCTGCCGAGCTGCAGGCCCGATCGCAGCCACTGGATCCGCCTGGCGATGCCCCTGGGGCTATAGCCCCAACCGATGTCATTGATCCCCACCATCACCAGATAGGTGCTGGCACCCGTCTGGCGGACCGCCGGCAAGCGGGCCATCAGCTGGAAGGTGGTGTCACCACTCACGCCCCGATTGTGAACCTTCTGCCCGGGAAAGGCGGACTGCCAATCGCCCTGGGCCGTGAGCGAATCACCGACGAAGGTCACCGGACCGCCACGGGTCAGCAGCGATCCGGACGGCTCCTGCGATAGGGCACCGGGCCTGGCGAGCTGGGCCCACCCCAACCCCAGCAGGGTGAGCGGAAACGCCACCCAGCCAGCGGTCCGTAGCCATGACGACGCAGGCACGGTGATGACTCAGCTGT
>JBBQIH010000170.1:0-6266 GCA_038324725.1 Cyanobacteriota bacterium
CGTTTCAAGGCCGCGGCGCTCCAGGGCCGCCTCACTGCTGACACTGCCCACCAGCTGCAGCTCCGAGGTGCGCCCGGCCAGATCGAGATGCAACGTGCCGGAGGCGTCGGCGGCGCCGGGATGGAGCCCGTGGCGCTCGGCGGTCTCGATGGCGATCACGGCCGTGCCGGGTTCGGTGAGGAAGGGCACGAAACCCTTGCCACCTCCCTTTTCGCCATCACCGTCGCGCCCCAGCAGGCCGCGGAAGGGCGCTTCGCTGAACAGATCGACGCCGACGACCCGCATCAGTTCACCGTCCAGTTCCTCGACCCGGCCGTAGGTCTCGATCACGGGTGCGGCTGGGATCTCGGGGAAGCGGCGGCGCAGCTCGACAAAGGTGGTCTCAGGAACGCCACCAGGCCCGATCGCCACCAACCGATGGGTGGTGCGGCCAGTGATGGCGTCAGTGGAGAGGGAGAAGGCCCGCTGGGCCGAGCCACTGGCCAGATCGATCGACACCAGCATCGCCACCCCCAGGGCGATGCCCAGGATGCAGAGCAGGTACTGCAAGGGACGGCGGCGCCAGCGGCGGGCCGCCAGGCGCCAGAGGGGGCCGTTACGGACCACGGCCAAAGAATGTCCTTCGCTCACGCCGTCACCGGCCTTGTGGGTGCACCGGCCTCCAGCAGATGGCCCTCCTGCACCCGCAGCACCCGGTCGGCCTGCGCCGCGATGGCCGCGTTGTGGGTGGCCATGATCAGGGTGCGGCCCTGCTGGCGGGTGAGGGCGATCAACAGCCGCAGCACCTGTTCGCCGGTGTGTTCATCGAGGTTGCCGGTGGGCTCGTCGGCCAGGATCAGCAGGGGCTGGTGCAGCAAGGCGCGGGCGATGGCCACGCGCTGCTGCTGGCCCCCGGACAGCCGATCCGGCATGGTGTCGGCCCGGTCCGCCAGCCCCACCTGGCCGAGCAGATCGAGGGCCGCCTGCTCCAGGGCCGTGCGGGGCAAGCCCGCCAGCTCGCTGGGCAGGGTGACGTTCTCCAGCACCGAGAGGGTGGGAATCAGGTTGAAGAACTGAAAGATGAAGCCGATGCGATCGCGACGAAAGAGGGTGCGGCGTCGCTCGTCGAGGGCCGTGATGTCCACCCCGCCGATGCAGACGCTGCCGGAGGAGGGGGTGTCGATGCCACCGATCAGATGCAGCAAGGTGCTCTTACCGCTGCCGCTCTGGCCCAGCAACACAACGAACTGACCGGGGTCGACGACCAGGTCGACGGCTTCGAGCACCGTCCGCTCGGTGTCGCCTTCCTGAAAGGCCTTGAATAGGGCCTGCAACTCAATGGCGGGCGTGGGGTTGACGACCTCGGAGCAGAAATCGGACATCGGGACAGGTTTGAGTCTTGAGTTACTGGATGGACCACAACAAGGTAGGTATCTGATCAGCTCCATCGTGAAAAATAATGAGCAATCCGAAGTGGTCAAGCCGCGGTCAGCCTGGCTGCCATAGCCTACGGAGGAGACGGATCAACAGTCTCAAGGACCTTGCCAAAAGCCACTTCAGCACCCCGGAAACTCGGTGGAGCACGTCGATGATGTCATCAAATAGATGCATGAAAGTCTGCCTCGATCTCAGCAGAAAGAGCCACAAGGGTCTGGGGATAGGCGGCTCAGACTCACACAATGAGCCGTGATCAATCCCAAGACGATCAAACGAAGACAGGATCGAGGGTATCCCCAGTAGATCCTCTGACTGGAGGAAGGATCGCGCATAATCGTACTTACCCCTTAGAAGATGCCCTGCGTTATGAAAGCCGCCCCTTTGCCTGGCCTCGTAGGCTCGCAAGGATCGCCTGGAAAAGTCTGTCAAGCGCCCAGCAAGCTTCTGTCTGCAGTACTGCCTATGAAAACGATAAGGTAAATAGTGGAATTCAAAATAGATAATTCCAGCTTTCGTCTGATCGGCCCCAAGTCGTGAACGCCCATTGTGATAACCAGGATCAAGATAGTCGCAAGCTCCATGGGCAAAAAAGCATTTCCGGTTTGAAGTCGAGATTGAGTAGAAGTTTTTTCGGTAAGGGTTATTCCAATATTTGTGCTGAATAACAAGCACGTCCGCACTCTCCCTGAAAGGCCACAATGTCTCTTCAATCTCCGTTCGGCAACAGGATGGCCCGGATTCCGCTTGACAAGCGAGAAATTCATCGCAGTCAAGCGGAAAGTAGAAATCAAAGGCCTCTTCGCGGTCTAGCCTCTGAATTAATTCAGCGACCAAAATCCCCTTCTCCAGGAAGTCCCTAACCTTTGAATAGTCCCAGAAGACCTTGGCTCCGTCACTCTCTGCTTCTTTAAGAACTTGAATCACAGAAGAGATGGTCGAGCCATTATCAAAAATGAATAAATTCTCCTTGCCGACCAACTCAGCATGATAACGAATCCATGCTTCGAGCAGAATCGATTCGTTTTTTTGCATCATCACGCAGGCGATTTTCATGACTCCCTTGTCACCTCCTTAGCATTAGGATTAGGCACAAGCTTAGGCAGGCCGAAAGCAATCTCCCACTCCGCAGCTTGGGGTAAGAGCGGATCACCCTTCATTGTTTCCCTTGGAATGTCATAGGAACCAGCGGGCCAGGGCCGACACATCCTCGTCGCCATGCCCCGCCGCGATCAGGTCGTCCTCCATCGCCGCCACCTGGTGCGCCACCGGCAGCCCCAGCCCACTGGCGGCGGCGGCCTCCAGGGCGATCGCCAGATCCTTGCGGTGCAGCCGCAACCGGAAGCCGAGCGGGAATTCGCCCCGCAGCATCGAACCACCGCGATGCTCCAGGGCCCAGGAGCCGGCGGCCCCATCCACCAGCGCCTGACGGACCGCCTCCATCGGCAGCCCCAGACGCTGTCCCAGGGCCATGGCCTCCGCGACCGCCGCATAACAGCCCGCCACCAGCACCTGGTTGACGGCCTTGGCCTCCTGGCCGGCCCCCACCGGCCCGATGTGGGTGATCCTCCTCCCCACCGCCTCCAGCACGGGACGGGCCCGCTCCAGGTCGGCGGCCCCACCACCCACCAGTATCGAGAGGCTGCCGGCCCGGGCCCCCTCGGTGCCACCGGTCACCGGAGCGTCCATGTAGGCCACGCCGTTCGCGGAAAGGGCGGCGGCCATGCGGCGGGAGGACTCCGGGGCGATGGTGGAGAAATCAACCACCAGGGACCCGGGCACCAGGCCCGTCAGGGCGGCGCCGGCACGGCCCCCAGGGGGGCCCAGCAGCACTTCCGCCACCGCCGCGTCATCGCTGAGGCAGAGCGCCAGCACCTCGGCCCCGCGGGCCGCCTGCGCCGGGGTGGCGGCCCGTCGGGCCCCGGCGGCGGCCAGGGTCCTTTCGCGCTCCCGGTGGCGGTTGTGGACCGTGAGCGCAAAGCCCTTCGCCAGCAGGTTGGCCGCCATCGGAGCTCCCAGCGCCCCCAGGCCGATGAAACCGACGGGTAGGGACATGGCGTGCGGTGGTCAGACGTTGAACAGGAACTCCATCACATCCCCCTCGGCCACCACGTACTCCTTACCCTCGCTGCGCAGCCAGCCCCGGTTGCGGGCCTCGGCCAGGGTGCCGGCCTCCAGCAACTGGCCGTAGGCGATGGTCTGGGCACGGATGAAGCCCCGCTCGAAATCGGTGTGGATCACACCGGCGGCCTGGGGGGCGGTCATGCCGGCGGTGATCGTCCAGGCCCGGGTTTCCTTCTCGCCGGTGGTGAAGTAGGTGCGCAGACCCAGCAGGCGATAGGTGGCGCGGATCAGGCTCTGCAGGCCGCCTTCGCTCACCCCCAGCCCGGCCAGATAGTCGGAGCGCTCCTCAGCGGCCAGGTCGACCAGTTCGGCCTCCACCTGGGCGGAGATGCGCACGGCTTCGGCCCCCTCCCGGGCAGCCAGGGCCTCCACAGCGCTCACCCAGGCGTTGCCGCTGGCGAGGTCGTCCTCGCTCACATTGGTGGCATAGATGATCGGCTTGGCGGTGAGCAGGCCAAGGGTGCGCACCAGGGCCTGCTCCTCCTCGCTCAGGGACACCCGGCGGGCGGCACCGCCCTGCTCCAGTTCGGCCTGCAGCCTGGCCAGGGCCGCATCTTCGGCGGCGGCCTCCTTGCTGGTGCGAGTCTGCTTCTTGAGCCGGTCGCGCCGCTTCTCGACCTGGGCCAGGTCCGCCAGCCCCAGTTCCAGGTTGATGATCTCGGCATCCCGCTCCGGATCCACGCTGCCGGAGACGTGGATCACGTCATCGTCGTCGAAGCAGCGCACCACGTGGACGATCGCATCCACCTCGCGGATGTTGGCCAGGAACTTGTTGCCCAGCCCCTCCCCCTGGCTCGCCCCCTGCACCAGCCCGGCGATGTCCACAAATTCAACGCGCGTCGGCACGATCTCCTTGGAACGGGAGAGATCGGAGAGCTTCTGCAGGCGCCCATCGGGCACCGCCACCACCCCCACATTGGGTTCAATGGTGCAGAACGGGAAGTTGGCCGCCTGGGCCTGGGCGTTGGCCACCAGGGCGTTGAAGAGGGTCGACTTGCCCACGTTGGGCAGCCCGACGATTCCGGCTTTGAGCATCAGCGAAATCTAGGGGTCACCGTGCCAGGACCCTTTCGGTCTCCCCCCGTCCACAACAGCGGCCCAGGCGAGCGAAACTGATGCCAGCGAAACGCCGGCCCATTCCCGCCATCACCCCCCTGCCGCCGGCTCCAGCTCCAACCCGGAGCCCGTCGCCGCCAGCCGCCCCCGTGGGGGCCAAGCGTCGTTCCCGTCGTCGCGTCTGGATTGGCCTGGTGGTGGGGTTGGCTCTGCTCGCCTCAGCCGGACTCTGGCAGCGCCAACGGCTGCAGGCCGGGCGTGACCTGGCCCCCTTCACCGTGGTCGCCCGCGAGGGATCCCTGCCCGGGGTGATCACCGCCAGCGGTGAACTGGATGCCGTCCAGCGGGTGAACGTCAGCCCCAAACGGCAGGGCATCCTGGTGGAGCTGCTGGTCGACGAGGGCGACACGGTGCGCAAGGGCCAGCCCCTGGCCCTGATGGACGACGGCGACCTGCTCGACCGGTTGACCGAACTGCAGGCCAACGTGCTTTCGGCGCAGGCCGAACAACGCCGCAGCGACAGCGAGCTGCGCCGCAACGAACCCCTGTTCCGCCAGGGGGCGATCAGCCTCAACGACATGAACCGCTTTCGGGCCGAGGCGGAAGTCCGACGGCTGGCCACCTCTGCGGCCCAGCAACGGCTCCAACAACGGCAAGTGGAGAAAAGCGAGCTGACCGTGCGGGCCCCGTTCGACGGGGTGATCAGCCAGCGTTACGCCGAGCCCGGCGCCTTCGTCACCCCCACCACCACCGCTTCCGCCACCGCCGGCGCCACCAGCTCCTCGATCGTGGAGCTGTCCGAGGGCCTGGAAGTGGTCGCCAAAGTGCCCGAGAGCGACATCGGCAGGCTCAAGGTGGGCCTGCCCGCCAGCGTGCGCGTCGATGCCTTCCCGGACCGGCGCTTTGAGGCCCGGGTGCGTCAGATCGCCCCCCGGGCCGTCAAGACCAACAACGTCACGTCCTTCGAGGTGAAGCTCCAGCTCGTCGATCCAGCCCCTGAACTGCGCATCGGCATGACCGCCGACATCGACTTCCAGACCGGCACCCTCCAAGCCAGAACCGTGGTGCCCACCGTCGCGATCGTCACCGAGGACGGCCGCCCCGGGGTGCTGCTGGTGGGCAAGGGTCAGGAACCCACCTTCCAGCCGGTGGAACTGGGCTCCAGCAGTGGCAAGGACACCCAGATCCTCACGGGCCTGGAGAGCGGCACCAGGGTGTTCATTGATCTGCCCCCCTGGGCGAAGAAGCGTCCCTAAGCGGCGGCGACCCCCAGGTAGCGGCGTGCCGCCTCCACAATCCGGCCGCTGGCCGCGCCATCGCCGAAGGGATTGTGGGCGTGGGCCATGGCCTGGTAAGCCTCCTGATCGTCCAGCAGGCGACTGGCCTCCGCCAGGATCACCTCGCTGTCCGTGCCGATCAGCTTCGCCGTGCCGGCCGCCACCGCCTCGGGCCGTTCGGTGGTGCGGCGCAGCACCAGCACGGGCTTGCCCAGGGCAGGCGCCTCTTCCTGCAGACCACCGGAATCGGTGAGCAACAGGGTGCAGCCGCGCATCGCCGCCACCAGGCGGTCGTAATCGAGCGGTTCGGTGAGGAAAGCGCGGGGATGGGTGCCGAGCAGGGCCTGCAGGGGCTCACGCACCGTGGGATTGCGGTGCAGTGGCAGCAGCAGGGCC
>JBBQIH010000171.1:0-6264 GCA_038324725.1 Cyanobacteriota bacterium
TGGTGGTGGCCCTGCTGGATCCACGCATCCGCTTCTGAGTCCAAGACGGCACTGGGCCCCGGAATCAAGGCTTCAGGCCAGCTTTCCAGCGCCGGGCAGCGGCGGCATCGAGCACGTCGAGGGTGACCCCTTGCTGCACCCGCCGCTGGGCAGGCAGCAGCAGGGGCTGCTCCAGGGTGTGGAGGTACTCGGTGGTGAGACGCAGCAGCGCCGATTGCACCCGGGCCGGATCCACCCCCACCAGCTCCTCATCGAGGCGGAAGAGCACCTCGTCGGTGGGCATCAGCCGCACGGGTGAGAAATGGCTGCCGCCTTCCACCATCACCAGGCGACTGCGGGGATCCCGCCCCTGCAGAAACAGGCGCAGCTGCTCCTCCAGGGGCGGCGTGACCAGATCGAGGCTCCCCCCCACCATCAGGACCGGCACCCCGAGCGAAGCCAGGCCCCGACGGGGCCAGAGCAGGCTGCCGAAGCCGTTGAGCAGCACCAGCCCCCGCAGGTCGGTGGGAGGGGCGGAGCGCTCCGGCAGTTCGGTGCTGGACAACTGGCACTGCAGCAGCCGGGAGGGATTGGCGATCGGCAGGCGGTCGAGGGCCTTGCGGCAACGCTCCCTTAAGCCGGGTTCCGGCACCACACCAGCCGCCAGCAGGGCGGAGAGGCCCCCCATCGAATGGCCAAGGAGCACCACGCCCTTGCCCTGCACCGGCAGATCACCGCGCCGCTGGGCCGCCAGCACCGCGGTGATGTCGGCCAGCCGGATGGCCAGGGTCTCGGCTCCCGGCGGGGGCCGCTGGCCGTCGAGGGCGGCCTTGAGCGCAGGGCCGTCACTGCCGGGGTGCTGAATCACCACCGTCGGCCAGCCCCGTTCGGCCAGCTCACTGGCCAGCCAGCCGAACTGGTCGGCATTGCCCCCCAAGCCGGGCATCATCAGCAACCAGGGCCGATCCGCCGGGGCCAGCGCCGGCCAGATCTCCAGGGGCAGGGGCTGCGAACGGTGCGCCACCGCCAGCAACTGCCGGCGCGGCCTCAGGGAGGTGCGCTCACCGAAAGCCAAGGGGACCGTACGGCGCTCAGGCAGCGCCAGGGCCTGGAGGCGCCGCAGGGCCTGGCGCTGCAGGTCGATCTGCTGGCGCCACTGCAGGGCCAGGTCGTAGAGGCCATCGAGCTGGAGGCTCAGCCGCTGCACCGGCAGGGCCCGCAACAGGCCGATGCTGGAGACATCCTGACGCGTCTCCAGCATCCGCCGCAGGGTGGTCTGCAGCACCGCCGTGGTGCTGCGGCCCTCGGAGGTGGTGAGCAGGTCACCCAGGCGGGCCAGCATCTGGCTCCCGGTCCAGCTGTCCAGCAGCTGCTGGCCGAAGCTGGTGTCCCGCAGCAGGGGGGCGCGCAGCAGGATTTTCAGGTCCTGGCGACTGCGGGGATCGAGCAGATCCAGCCAGACCGCCAGGTCGCCGCCGCCGCCGGACCGCCCACCGGGGCTCCTGGCCCAGCCATCGAGCTGCTCCAGGTTCACCGGCAGCTCCAGGCCATCGAACCGCAGCTCCAGCACCTCCGCGGCGCCAGCCTCCGGCGCCAGACCGGGCACCGCGATCAGCAGACTGGCCAGCAAGCCCTTGAGTTGGCGACGGCGGTGTGAAACAGGCACAGGGAAGGGCCAGGGAGCGGTCCTGGTTCACCCAGTTTCCAGCAGCCTTGCGCGAAGTGGCCCTGATCCGCACGATCGCCATGCTGGGGGCCGGTGGCGTGCTGTATCTGACGCCGATGGTGTTCCACCAGGCGCAGTTCAGCGCCGGGAGGGTCACCGAGGGGCTGGCCCTGGCGGCGGTGGCGGGCACCCTGGGCCGGATCCTCAGTGGCGTGCTGCTGGATCGGGGCCTGAACTGTTCGGTGCCGGTGCTGCTGGCGGCACTGATGGCCATCGCCGGCGACGCCCGACTGATGGGCACCGGGTCCTTCGCTGGCTACCTGCAGGGGCAGGTGCTGCTCGGCATGGCCATGGGGTTCTACTGGCCCGCGGTGGAGTTGGCGGTGCCTCTCAGTTGCGCACCGGTGAGTTCGGGGCGGGCCTTCGCCCTGACCCGCAGCGCCGATGCCCTCGGCATCGCCACAGGGGCGCTGGTGGGGGCCGTGCTCGCCTGGCGGGGATGGTTGCGGGGCATCTATGCCGTGGACATCGGCTGCATGCTTCTGTTGCTGCTCGTGCTGCTGCGCCAGGGCCTGCCGGATCCCAGGCCCAGGGAGGCCCTGGGCCACCCCAGCCCCTGGGGCCAGTGGATCCATGGACTGGTCCCACTGCTGGCCATCGCGGTGCTGGCCACGGCGATGCCGGCCCTGATGCAAAGCGCCCTGCCACTGGAGCTGGTGCGGGGCAGCCTGCAGCGCCGTGCCCTGCCGGTGAGCCTCGGCGCCCTCACCATCGGCCTGCAGCTGGGCCTTGTGCTGCTGCTCCAGTGGCCGGTGGGTCAGGCCCTGGCCCGGCGACCGGTGACGACGGGCCTGAGCCTCAGTCTGCTCAGCTTCGCGGCCGGCAACCTGCTGCTGGCGGCCTCCGCGTTCAGCGAACGGGGCCTGGCTCTGCTGCTGCTGGCCCAGCTGCCGCTGGCCCTCGGGGTGACCGCCTTCCTGCCCACCGCCACCGAGGCGGTGGTGGAGCGTTGCCCGCTCGAGCACCAGGGCCTGGCGATGGCCCTGCTCTCCCAGTGTTTCGCCATCAGCGGCTTCGGGGCACCGCTGCTCGCCGGCCGGTTGTTGGATGGGCAGGGCCATGGCACCGGCCTGTGGCTGCTGATGGCCCTGGCCTGCCTGGGGGGTCTGCTGCTGGTGCGCGACCTAGGACCCCGCAGGACGTTCGGCTGACGCCGCCGCCTGCTTCTCAACCCAGGCCTCATGGGGCAGGGGCTCGGTGCCGTACTCCCAGTCGTCGTAGTCCGGATCGTTGCGGATGCGGCGATGGATCTCCTTCTGGGCCTCGAAGTTATGGGGATGCTCAGGGATCTCGCCCGCGGCTTCCGGCAGGGGAGACGGGGTGTTGGGGTGGTCCGTTGCTGCCATGGCCCTGAGCTCCTGTTGAAACCATCCTCGCCGATCAGCCACCCCGCAGGCTGTCGAGGCGGTCGGCGTAGCCCGTGAGTTCGCCGTAGCCCCGGCCCCGGAGCGCTTGCTCACCGCGACGGCCCTCGTAGCGCAGAGCTCCCTCCCAATAGGTGGCCGAGGCGGTGCTCAGTTCCTGATCGGCCATCTGCGGGGCGATCACCAGCTCCAGCTCCAGCCGTGGAATGGTGAGCCTCCAGGCTGCGGGGTAGCGGGCACCGCTGCGGGGGCTGCGCCAGGTGGCCGTGACCGTGAGGCCGTAATCCTCGGCGCCCAGCTCCACCTCGTCGTCGCCATCGATCCAGCGGCCACCGCTGAACGGTTCTTTGCCACCATCCTCCCGGCGCAGGCCATAGAGCATCAGGGCGGAGCCGTCCTCGAACTGGGCGGAGAACCAGTCCCAGCCGACGGTGCCCGGGCTGAGGACGCTGGTGGAGACCGCATGGTCCTTCCAGCTGACACCGTGGACGGCATGCTCGCGGCCCGCCACCGTGATTGTGCCCTCGGTCGGCTGCTGCACCAGGGAGTAGTAGTGCGAGGCGTTGCCCGCTTCGGGCCCCTTGCGGCTGAGGCCGTCCTGACCCTGGAGCACGGGGGGCCGGCTCTGGCGCAGGGTCAGGTCGATGGCCATGGCGCCGGTGGCAGCCCGCAGCCGCACCCGATCGGGCCCCTCGGCGCTGATGCGCCAGTCGTTGAGCCAGACCGCATAGGGATCGGCCTCGGCCCCGGCCAGGCCGAGGGCGCCGCGGGCAAAGCGCTCCTCCTGCTGAAAGGTGTCGGCGGCGATGTCGCTGACCGTGAAATGGGCGGAATACACCTGGGGGGTGCGCCAGGCCGAAGCGCCTCTATTGGCGGACGGCGCCGAGGACGCCGCAGGCACCAGGGCCTGGCGGAAGATCGTGAACTGATACCCGAAGGGCCGTCCGTCGGCGGTTTCCAGGTTGCCCGTGTAGTACCACCACTCGGTCTGGTGGTCGGGATGGGCGCCGAAATCGGCAGGGAAGCGCCACTGGCGGGGGGTGAGGGCCCGGGCGAAGCCCTGGGGCGCCGGCGTCTCCGCCCATTGAATGCGGCTGCTGGCACCGGCTGGGCTGGGGCCTGCCAGGCTCAGCAGCAGCACGGCCACCAGGGCCAGCAGGGCGGGCAGGGGATGGCGGTGATTCATTCCTGCCGCAACGCCTCACTGATGTTCATCCGACCGAGCCGCTGGGCCGGGTAGAGGCCCGCCAGCACGGCGGCCCCCACGGCGATCAGCAACGACTGGATGAAGAAACGCGGCTCCAGCGCGATCTGGAGGGTCCAGCCGAAGGAGCGCACGTTGATCACATGCACCAGCACCCAGGCCAGCACGAAGCCCAGGGGCATCGAGCAGGCCCCGGCCAGCAGACCCATCAAGCCCGTCTCCAGCAGGGTGAGACGCCCCAGCTGGCGGGGTGTCATGCCGGTGGCCCGCAGCACGGCGAACTCCCGGCCCCGCTCCAGCTGCAGGCTCATCAGGGTGCTGAAGATGCCGATGAAAGCCACCAGCACCGTGAGCAACTGCAGCGCACCGGTGATGGCAAACGTGCGATCGAAAATCTCCAGCGAGCCCTTGCGCAGGGAGCCGTTGGTCTGCACCAGCAGGGTCTGGCGGGAGCCGAAGCTCTCCCGCAGCTCGGAGGCCACCACATCGGCATCGGCGCCGGGGGCCAGGAACAGGCCGAGGGAGGCGACGCTGTCGTCATGCCAGAGCTCCGCCACCTGGGAACGGTCCATCAGCACACTGCCGCGATCGGAGGAATAGTCGTAGAAGACCGCGATCACCGCAAAGCTCCGCTCGCCCTCGGGGGTTTGAAGCCTGACCTGCTCGGGGATGGTGCTTTGGCCCTCCCGCAGGTAGACAGCCTCGGAGAGGATCACCCCCTCGCGGGCCTCCAGGGCGGCGAAGGGGTCGTCGAGGCCCGGGCGGATCCAGGCGTAGGGGCGGCGGCCGGCGGACACATCGCCGCCGGCGGCGATCAGGGAGATGTCCCGGTCCTGGTCGACCAGGTGCACATCAAAATTGTTGTAGGTGACCATGGCCCGCAGGTCGGGACGCTCGGCGATGGCGTCAACGATGGCGGGGTCCACCTTGCCCAGCACCCGGTTGGCCGTGGTGCTGGGGGGGGAGACGAACAGATCGGCCTGCAGGGTCTGGTCGAGCCAGGTGACCACCGTGCCCCGGAAGGAACCGATCATGATCGAGAGGCCCACGATCACCGACACCGCCACCATCAGGGCCGCCACGGCCACCGCGGTGCGGCTGAGGGAGCGCAGGATGTCACGGGGGGCCAGGCGGGCCACCACCCCCAGGCCGCGGCTGGCCCGGCCCAGAGCCTCCATGGCGGCGACCAGCACCGGCGGCATCAACAGGGCGGCGCCCATCAGCAGGGCGAACACGCCGGCGAAGGCGGGCACCAGGCCGCTGCTGTCCCAGCGAAGCAACAGCACCCCGAGGCCGGCGCTGAGCAGGGCCGCCAGCAGGAACCAGGGCAGCAGCCGCTGCCAGCCAGCCTCCAGGTTGGAGCGCTGCAGGGCCATCTGCGGCGGTGTGGCCATCGCCTCCCAGGCGGGCAGGGCTGAGGCCACCAGTGCGGAGGCCACCCCCACCACCATCCCCTTGGCCAGGGTGAACCCTGACAGGCTGATCTGTCGCACCGAGACCACGAAGTAGAAGTCGTTGATCGTCTGGGTGATCAGGCCCACGACGGTGCGCCCCAGCACCACCCCCAGCACCAGGCCCAGCAGAGACCCCACCAGGCTGAACAGGGCCGCCTCGCCCAGGATCAGGGTAAACAGCTGGCCCCGGGTCACCCCCAGGCAGCGCAGCACCCCGAACAGGCCGCGGCGCTGCACGACGCTGAAAGTGACCGTGTTGTAGATGAGAAAGATGCCCACCACCATGGCCAGCAGGCTCATGGCGGTGAGGTTGAGCTCGAAGGCGGCCGTCATCTGCTGCACGGCGTTGCCGCGCGCTGCCGCCGTCTCCAGCTTCAGCCCGCTGGGCATCCATTCGCTGAGGGCCGCCTCCTGGGCGGGGCTCTCCAGGATCAGATCGATGTGACCCACCGCCGGCACCGCCTGAGCACCGGTGGGGTCGAGCAGGTCCTGGGCGGTGGCGATGTCAACCAGCAGCAGCGTTTCAAGGCCGCGGCG
>JBBQIH010000172.1:0-6247 GCA_038324725.1 Cyanobacteriota bacterium
CTTCGGGGATGGCACCTGCAACATCGGCCAGTTCTACGAATGCCTGAACATGGCTTCGCTGTGGAAGCTGCCGATCCTGTTTGTGGTGGAGAACAACCGCTGGGCTATCGGCATGGACCACAACCGGGCCACGAGCGAGCCGGAAATCTGGCGCAAGGCGGCGGGCTTCGGCATGGTCGGCGAGGAAGTCGATGGTATGGATGTGCTGGCGGTCAGGGCCGCGGCCCAGCGGGCCATCGAGAGGGCCAGGGCTGGAGAAGGCCCCACCCTGTTGGAGTGCCTCACCTACCGGTTCCGTGGCCATTCCCTGGCGGATCCTGACGAGCTCCGCGAAGCAGCCGAGAAGGAATTCTGGGCCAAGCGCGATCCCATCAAGCAACTGGCGCTGCGCCTGACGGACATGGGGCTGGCCACGGCCGAGGAGCTCAAGGCGATCGAGAAGGAGATCGACGCCGAAGTGGCCGATTGCGTCGAGTTCGCCCTCGCGGCACCCGAGCCCGATAGCAGCGAACTCACCCGCTACATCTGGGCCGAGGATTGATTCGGCTAGGGCATTGATTTTTGCTGATTAAGATCATTCAATTGCCCTGAAGGTAGTCGGTCTAATGACCAAACGTGTCCTCGTCACTTTCACTGACAGCCGCATGAAGACGGCCCGTCGTCGACTCTGTCGTCAGGCAAAGGAAATGAAGGTCTATACGGAGATCGTTTCGGCTTCAGAGCGGGATCTCAGTCCTGATTTTCGCCAACGTTTCAAGGACTATCTGACCCCTGAGCACCGCGGTTTCGGCTACTACGCCTGGAAGCCCCAGATCGTCTTGCAGACGCTCGAGCGCTTACAGGATGGCGACCAGGTGCATTGGATCGATTCAGGCTGCCATCTCAATCCTTCAGGTCGAGAGCGGCTGCTCGAACTGTTCGCCATGACCGTGGAGTCGCCGTCGGGTGTTCAGGGATTTGAATGCCTGCCTCCCAATGGATCCTTGGTGTACCTGGAGAGGCAGTTCCCGGATCAGCGGGAATGCCACTGGTCCAAGGGTGACTTGCTCGATCGGCTGGAGGTTCGAGACAGGCCGGAGATCACCACGACCCAGCAGCTGGGGGCTACCACCTTCTTCGTGCGCAAGTGCCCTGCCTCCATGGACTTCATGCGCCGCTGGATCCGCGTGTTCAGCGAGGATTTCTCCATGATCGATGATTCAGCCTCGCTGGCGCCCAACCTGGAGGGCTTCGTCGAACATCGTCATGATCAGTCGATCTATTCGATTCTTGGTAAATTGCTGCCGATCTCGACGATCTCCGTATTCGAATTCTGGATTCCACGGGCCGACAACTGCTGGCTGCCTGACTGGGAGATGGTCGGCGATGCTCCAATCCAGATCCGCCGTGATCGCGGCCTCAAGGGAGAGAGTCGATGGAAGATCGCCTCTCTCAAGGCCAAAGGCAAGCTGAAGCAATTCCTGGACGGATGGTGACCCCGCCGCTGAAGGTCCGCCCGATCAGGGCAGAGGGGTGGAGCGTGTTGACAGGCTGCGCAGTTTGCGCAGGGCCTTGAGCTCAATCTGCCGGACCCTCTCCCTTGAAACATCCAACTGCCGGCCGATCTCGGCCAGGGTGTGGCGCTCCATGCCGTCGAGTCCGAAGCGCAGGGCCAGGACCTCCTTTTCCTGGGCAGACAGGTGGCTCATCAGCTCGACCAGCTGTTCCTGATGCATGCCTCGCTCGATGCGGTCGAGGGGTTCTTCGGCGGAAGCATCGGCGATCAGATCACCCAGGAAGCTGCGACCGTCCTCCGCATGAATGGGGGCATCCAGGCTGGAAATGGTGAGGGCCTGGCGAAGTACGGAGTCGAGCTCTTCGATCGGAATGGCCATGGCTTCCGAGATCTCGCGACGGCTGGGCATGGCGCCGAGCTTGTGGGCCAGTTCAAGGCTCACCTTACGGATCGTGCTGAGCCGCTCGCTCAGGTGGACCGGCAGCCGGATGGCCCGGGACTGGCAGGCAATGGCTCGCGTCATGCTCTGGCGGATCCACCAGAAGGCGTAGGTGGAGAACTTGTAACCGCGGGTTGGATCAAACTTTTCGACGGCGCGTTCCAGACCGAGGGAGCCCTCCTGGATCAGATCGAGCAGCTCCAGACCCTTGCCCTGGTACTTCTTCGCCACGCTCACCACAAGCCGAAGATTGGCGCGCATCATCCGCTCCTTGGAGCGCCGGCCAACCTTGATCGTCTTGTTCTCCTGCACCGAGTAGCCGCTTTTCGATTCCTCCACCAAGTGCATCATCGCCTGAACCTGATTGCCGAGCTCAATCTCTTCGGCTGGTGTCAGCAGAGGCTCTCTTCCTATCGAGGTGAGATACCAGGTGATGGAATCACCCCCTCTCCGGCTGGAGCCCTCCCTTCTCGTCGCGACGGCTGAGGCGGTCATAGGAGGGGGCGAAGTGGCGCCATTGAAAGTGTTATCGAATTATCCACCCTCTGGCAAGTCTGGAAAGTGTCTGGAACAACCTTTAAGGAATTGCTTTTGAAACCACACACAATTGCTTTTCTTTAGTGATTGACTTCGTTTGGATGAGCAGAGGGCTAATTTCCCAGTCGATGTAACGGAGAATGCTGAGGCTTGTCACATCGGTGCGTGACCTCGTTGTCCTTAATTCATAGGCGCTGAATCTTCAACGCGGGCTCCCATCACCCGGTTCCGGGTTCTCGTCGGGCCAGTGCTTCGGCCACAGCGAGCGGCGTGACGCCCCCGGATCCGTTGCGTTCCCGGCAGTGGAGACCGGCGAGGGCATGGTCGAGGACGGCGGCCGCCAGCCAGGCCCCATCGGCGCCGGAGCCACGTTCAGGTGCCAGTCCCACGGCAGCCAGGGCCATCGCCCCACGCCCCGCGGCGTAGCCGGCCAGCACATCACCGAGCCCGGCCCTGGCCGCATCCGGGCAGGCCGAGAGCAGTTGCCAGCGGCGTCCGTCAGGTGTCGCCACGACGCTGCGCGCTCCCTTGAGCAGCACGCTGACGCCACAACGGCGGGCCGCCGCCAGCGCCGCCTCCGGCCGGGGCAGCGGGTTCAGATCGGGAAAGAGTCTTCGGAACTCCCCCTCGTGGGGTGTGATCCAGGTGGGGCCCCGGCGCGCTTGGAGCCAGTCGCTGCCCGTGGACCCGAGGCGGTTCAGGCCATCGGCGTCGAGCACCAGCAGTCCTCCGAAGTCGACCAGCTCCTGCCAGCGCCGCCGCTCCCTGGCTTCGACCGCCGCCGCAACCGGCTCATCGGCGTTGCCCAGCCCGCCCAGGCCGGGACCCACCAGCACCGCATCCAGCCGGTTCAGCCAGCCCGCGCCCAGATCTCCCAGGGCCAGGCCGCCGGCCGGGGTGGCCCCAAGGCCGGGCTCGAGCACCACGTGGGGATGGATCTGCCAGAGCTGGGGGGCGATCTCCCGTGGCGGAGCAGCCCTGAGGCTGCCGCATCCCGACGCCGTGGCGCCCGCCAGGGCCAGGTGGGCGGCGCCCCTGTACCGGCGGCTGCCGGCGAGGACCAACAGACGTCCCCGTTCGTATTTCCCGGCGGCCGGATCCGAAACGGGCCAGGGGGCCGAGCTCCGGTCGGCGGCCGTCAGGCCCAGTAGGTGATCGCCTGGAGGCTGGTCCAGAAGGGCAGGCGGCAATCCAAGACAGACCCGCTCCAGCTGCCCCACCCAGCGCAGGGCCGCATCCTGGACCAGGCCCCGCTTGATCAGCCCGATGCTGTAGGTGGTGGAGGCGGTGGCCGCCACCGCGCCAAGCAGCTCACCATCGTCGGCGTCCAGTCCGGTCGGGACGTCAATGGCCACAAGGGCGCCGGGCCGTTGCCTCTGGCGATCTTGCAGCAGGGCTTCGATCGCGACTCCGGCCGGACGGTGCTGGCCGATGCCGAACAGGGCATCCACCCAGAGGGCGGGATCGGTGGGGTCAGGAGGATCCTCCAGCAGGGGAATCCCCAGCCAGCGGGCGTGGCGCAGGTGGGCGTCGGTGAGGGGGCGTCGGCGCTCGAAGGGGCACCAGATCCGCACCCGGCCTCCCGCCAGATGCCATTCCCTGGCCACCACCAGGCCATCACCGCCGTTGTGGCCAGGCCCCACCAGCACCAGCAGGCCAGCGTGGCGATCCTGGCCCTGCTGCGCCAGCAGGCGGCGACTCACGGCCAGGGCGGCCTTCTCCATCAGGGCCTCCACCGGCAGGCCGCTGGCGAACAGCTCCTGTTCGATGGCCGCCATCGCGGCGCCGCTCACCAGGACGTGGTCGGCATCCACGGGCGGCCAGGAGGTGGGCATCGGCCGGAAGCTCACGGCGGCCCGAGCAGTGCTCTCCCATGATGGAGCTGTCCGTTCGTTCCACCCATAGGGATCCTTGAGCCCCGCCGCCGCCCCCACATCGTCTGACACCACCACCGCCACCAGCACCGCCTCGCCTGAGGTGGCCGCGGTGCTGGCACGGCTGAGGGCGTGGCCTGGTGAGCGGCGGGTGGCCGTGGGACTCTCCGGCGGCGTCGACAGCTCCCTGACCGCGGCCCTGTTGGTGGCAGCTGGCTGGGAGGTCGAAGGCCTCACCCTGTGGCTGATGAGTGGCAAGGGCTCCTGCTGCGCCGAGGGCCTGGTGGATGCGGCCGGGATCTGCGACCAGCTGGGGATGCCCCACCACGTCGTCGACAGCCGGGCCCGTTTTCAGGAGCAGATCGTTGAGTTTCTTGTGGAGGGCTATGGCGAGGGCCTCACCCCCTTGCCCTGCTCCCGCTGCAACCGGGCGGTCAAGTTCGGACCGATGCTCGCGTGGGCCGAGGCGGAGCGTGGACTGGGCCGCCTGGCCACTGGCCATTACGCCCGGCAGCGGCCCGCCGGCGATGGGGCTGATCGCCATCAGCTCTTGCGCGGCCTGGATCCCCTCAAGGATCAGAGCTATTTCCTCTATGACCTGCCCCAGACGGTGTTGGGCCGGCTGGTGTTCCCCCTGGGGGAGCTCACCAAGGAGGCGACGCGGGCCGAGGCCTCACGCCTCGGCCTGCGCACGGCCGAGAAGCCTGAGAGCCAGGACCTCTGCCTGGCCGACCACCACGGTTCGATGCGAGCCTTCCTCGATGCCTATCTGCCGCCGCGCCAGGGGGACATCGTGCTGGCCGACGGCACGGTGCTCGGCAGCCACGACGGCCTCGAGCATTTCACCATCGGACAACGCAAGGGGCTTGGAGTGGCCTGGAGCGAACCGCTCCATGTGGTGCGGCTGGATGCCGTCAAGAACCGGGTGGTGGTGGCTCCCCGCCGGGAGGCGACCCGCCAGGCCTGCGTGGTGGGTGCCATCAACTGGGTGTCGATCGCCCCGCCGGACCAGCCGATCGCGGTGGAGGTGCAGGTGCGGTACCGGAGCCTGCCAGAGCGGGCCCTACTCACACCGCTGGCGGAGATGGCCGACGACCATGCCGCCGAACGGCCCCACCGGGCCCGGCTCGACTTCGCCGAGCCCCAGTTTTCGGTGGCGCCGGGGCAGGCCGCGGTGTTCTTCTGCGGCGACGTGCTGCTCGGCGGCGGATTGATTCAGGCGGACGGCTGACGGGTTTCGCTGCGAAACCGGTTCATCGCCGATTCGATCACGACGTGCATGTCCATGTACTTGTACTCGGAGAGCCGCCCCCCGAAGATCACGCTGTCGGTGCAGTGGCCCAACTCCTGGTAACGCCGGTAGAGCGATTGGTTGTGCGGGTCGTTGACCGGGTAGTAGGGAATGGCCTCACCGCTGCAGGCTTTGGGATACTCCCTTGTGATCACCGTCACCGGGGAGGTTGAAGCCTCGAAATGCTTGTGCTCGATGATGCGGGTGAACGATTCACTGGTATCGCAGTAGTTGATCACGGCATTCCCCTGGAAATTCTCGAGCTCTTCGATGCTGTTCTCGAAGTCCAGGGAGCGGTACTCCAGCCGGCCGAACTCGTAATTGAAGTACTGATCGATGCAACCGGTGTACACCACCTTTCTGGCCAGGGACGTCAGCTGGGGCTGGTTGTCGAGATATTCAACGTTGAGGCGGACCTCAATGCCCTCCAGCATGGCTTGGAACAGGGCTGTGTAGCCGCCGATAGGGATACCCTGATAGCGATCGGTGAAGTAGTTGTTGTCGTAGGTGAAGCGCAGCGGCAACCGCTTGATGATGAAGGCCGGCAGCTCACGCGGATCCTTGCCCCACTGTTTACGGGTGTAGTCGCGGATCAGGGTCTCGTAGATGTC
>JBBQIH010000173.1:0-6238 GCA_038324725.1 Cyanobacteriota bacterium
GGTGGACTGCGGGAAGCCGATGTCGTACTGGATGTGAGCCTGCAGGTGGCCCAGCTGCTCCAGGCCCGGGGGGTGCAGGTGCTGATGACCCGCACCTCGGACGTGGACGTTGACCTGCCGCCGCGGGTGTCGTTGGCCAACAGCAGCAACGCCGCCGTTTTCGTGAGCATCCACGCCAATGCCCTTAGCATGGCACGCCCCGATGTGAATGGGGTCGAAACGTTTTATTTCCAGTCGGGCAGCTCCCAGCGGCTGGCCCAGGCGATCCAGTCCCGGATCATGGCGATTTCGTCGGGCACCCCCGACCGCGGCGCCCGGCCGGGCCGCTTCTTCGTGATCCGCCGCACGGTGATGCCGGCGGCGCTGGCGGAAATGGGCTTCGTCACCGGTCGCATCGACGCTCCCCGCCTGGCCGATCCCAATTTCCGGCGCCGCATGGCCGTGGCCATCACCGCCGGGATCCTCGACTATCTCCAGGGGGACTCTTGAGCCTGCTCGTCGGTCTGTTCGACAGTGGCCTCGGCGGGCTGACCGTGCTGCGTCAGGTCCATGCCCTCTACCCCCACTCCCCCTGCCTGTACCTGGGGGACACGGCCCGGGTTCCTTACGGACAACGGTCGAACGACGAGATCCGGGCGATTGCCTCGGAGGTGGTGCACTGGCTGCGGTTGCAGGGGGTGGGTGTGCTGGTGATGGCCTGCAACACCTCCAATGCCCTGGCGCTCGACGTGGCTGTGGCCGAAGCAGGGGTGCCGGTGGTGGGGCTGATCGACAGCCTGGCCAGTGAACTCACCAGCGACCACGTCGGGGTGCTGGCCACCCCAGCCACCGCCGCCAGTGGTGCCTACCGGCGTTCGATCCAGGCCTGCCGCCCCTCGGCCAGGGTGCTGGAGATGGGTTGCCCCGCCTTCGTGCCCCTGATCGAGGCCGGCGACCTGCAGGCCCCCGCGCTGCGCGCCGCCGCCGCCGACTACCTGGCCCCGTTGCTGGAGGCGGAGGTGGACACCATCGTGCTGGGCTGCACCCACTACCCGTTGCTGCGGGCCCTGCTGGCCGAGCTGCTCCCCCCCGACGTGCAACTGGTGGACCCGGCCCTGGCGGCGGCCCAGCGCCTCGGGCCCTTGCTGGCCAGCCTTGGCGATTCCCCCGAAGTGGACCAGACGGTGGAGTCGGTGCGTCCGCCCCTGGAGCGCACCCGTTTTTGTGTCACCGGGCCCGCCGAGGCCTTCGCCACGGCGGCCTCCGCCTGGCTGGGAAGCCGGCCGGCGGTGCGCAGCGTCAGCCTGCAGTCGCCCACCCGCGCCTATTGAGGCACGGCCCCTAGGATCGCTTCATCGTGGAGGTGACGTGGCGACGGTTGCAGAGTTGCTCCAGCCCGTGGAGTCCGACCTCGATGCCCTGCTGGCCGACCTGCGCAGCTTGATCGGCGCCGGCCATCCGATTCTTCAGGCCGCCGCCGAGCACCTGTTCGCGGCCGGTGGCAAGCGCATACGGCCGGGCATCGTGCTGCTGCTGTCGAGGGCCATCGCCCCCGATGGTGGCCTCAGTCCCCGCCACAGGCGGCTGGCGGAGATCACCGAGATGATCCACACGGCCTCCCTCGTCCACGACGATGTGGTCGATGAGGCCGCCACGCGCCGTGGTGTGGCCACGGTGCACAGCCGCTTCAACCATCGCGTGGCGGTGCTGGCCGGCGATTTCCTCTTCGCCCAGGCCAGCTGGCACCTTGCCAATCTCGACGATCTCGAGGTGGTGAAGCTGCTGTCCCGCGTGATCATGGATCTGGCCGATGGCGAGGTGCGCCAGGGACTGTTCCGCTACGACACGGGCCAGAGCTTCGAGACCTACCTCGAGAAGAGTTACTGCAAGACGGCGTCCCTGATCGCCAACAGTGCCCGGGCCGCCGGGGTGCTCACTGGCTTAGGCGAACCTCGCCTCGACGCCCTCTACCGCTTTGGTCGCCAGCTCGGCCTGGCCTTCCAGGTGGTCGACGACATCCTTGACTTCACCGCCAGCGACCAGCAGCTCGGCAAGCCCGCCGCCAGCGACCTCGCCTCGGGCTACCTCACGGCCCCCGTGCTCTATGCCCTTGAGGAGCGGCCGGCCCTGGCCGGGTTGATCGAGCGGGAGTTCTGTGAGGCCGGCGACCTGGATCAGGCCCTGGCCATGGTGCGCGGCTGTGAGGCGATCGGCCGTGCCCGCGCCTTGGCCGAGGGCTTCGCCCGCGAGGCCCACGAGGCGATCGAGTGGTTGCCGCCTTCGGAGCCCCGCAGCGCCCTGCGCGCCCTGCCGGAATTCGTCCTCAGCCGCCTCTACTGATCCAGTCGCACCTCTTCCAGGGATTTGAGGCAGACCACCCCCTCGGGATAGGCCTGGCAACTCACCCCCGGCGGCAGAAGAACGTGCACTCGGCAGCCGGCACTGAGGGCGGCGGCCACACCGGCACCGGAGTCCTCGAAGGCCCAGCAGTCCGTTGGAACCACCCCCAGGCGCCGGGCCGCCAGTAGGAAGGAATCTGGAGCGGGTTTGCCGCCGCCCAGTTCCGGGTCATCGCCATGGACCCGTTCGCTGATCAGGGCCATCCAGGGGTGGGGGGCCACCTTCAGCTCCACCGCCGCACGTGCGCTGCTCGTGGCCAGGGCCATGGGGATCTCCAGGGCCAGGCAACGTCGCACCAGCGCTTCGGCACCGGGCATCGCCGGGGCGCCCGCCAGCAGGGCCTCGGCGATGGGCTGGCGCACGGCCAGCAGCTCCTGCTCGCTCAGCGGCGGCCCTCCCGCGGCGCTGATCCACTGGCGCACCTGGCTGGCGCAGTCGAGGCGCCGCCGGCCCCGCAGGCTCAGCAACTCGGCCCCATCGAGGGGGCGACCGAAGCGGCTGGCCACCGTTTGCCAGGCCCTGGCATGGGCGGGTTCGGTGTCCAGCAGCAGACCGTCGAGATCGAACAGGCAGGCGGCGGGTCGCTGGGGCATGCTCCCAGCCTGCATCAGGATGGATCGATCTCCGGGTAACGGTCCTCCAGGGCGGTTTCCAGGGTGGTGAGCAACAGCACAAGGGCGGCCCGCTCGTCGAGCTCGCTGCCGCTCACCTCCTCGATCCAGCGGTGGCAGAGGGCCTCGATCTGCTGGAACATCCCAGTGCCGCCCCGCAGCAGGGTCATCACCTGCTCGACGTTGTCTTCATCGATGTCCGGCGGCAACCCCACCACATAGCGGCGACCGTCGTCCCCCACGTAGGTGAGGTTGCCCTCGGCGTCCCGTGTCGGGCCGGCATGGGGCGTGATGGGCTGCTCCTCCATGGCCTTGCGCTCCATTCCCGTGGGTTCGCCCCCTGGCTAACGCCGCCGGGCGATCTTGCCAAGCAGCGATGAGCAGCCCTGATCGGCCCGGCGGACGCTCCGGGCCGGCGGGGTCTCATCGGTTCAGCTTCTGCATCCGCCAGGTCACGAAGGTGCCGATCGGGCTCCAGAGCAGGAAGGGCACCAGCAGCAGGCTGGCGGGGCTCGAGATGGGCAGCAGCGCCAACGCCAGGCCCAGGCCCCAGAGCCAGCCGGCCAGGCCTGCGGCCGTTCCCCAGGCGAGCCGCCGGGTGCGGCAGATCAGCAGCGTGTAGCTCTGCACCAACACGAGCAGCACCAGGAAGCCCACCATGGCCAACGGCGCCGTCACCCCACCGGCCCACCAGCGCAGCAGGGACGAGGCATAGAAGCAGAGGTAGATGACCGACCAGATCAGTGGGATCCAGCGCTCAAAGGTGAGCCAGCGGGGCCGGCGCAGCCGCAGGAACCAGGCGAACTGCTGCCGGCTCGGGGTCAGGACGGCAATCACCAGGCCCATCACCAGCAGGATCGTCAGCCAGGCGGGCATGGGGTGGGAGCCGTGTCCCTCCAGCGTGGCCTGTCTGCGGTTGAATGCACCATGCCCCAGCCCGCTCGGCAGGCTTTGCCATGACCCAGGACTCCTCGCCCACCATCGAGTCGGTGCTCCAGGAACAGCGGCAATTCGATCCGCCGCCCCAGCTGGCCGCCGAGGCCCGCATCGGTTCGATGGCGGCCTACGAAGCGCTGGCGGCGCGCGCCCAGGCCGATCCCGATGGCTTCTGGGGAGAGGCGGCCCGGCGCGAGCTGCACTGGTTCGAGCCCTTCGACACGGTGCTCGACTGGAGCAACCCGCCCTTCGCCCGCTGGTTCGAGGGGGGCACCACCAACCTTTCGTACAACTGCCTCGACCGCCATCTGGAGGGCCCCCGGGCCGACAAGACGGCCCTGATCTGGGAGGGGGAACCGGGTGACGTGCGCCGCTTCACCTACCGCGAGCTGCACGCCGAGGTCTGCCGCGCCGCCAACGCCCTCAAAGGCCTCGGTGTCGGCAAGGGGGACCTGGTGGCCCTGTACATGCCGATGGTGCCGGAGGCAGCCATCGCTATGCTGGCCTGCGCCCGCATCGGTGCTCCCCACTCGGTGGTGTTCGGTGGCTTCTCCGCCGAGGCCCTGCGCGACCGCCTGATCGACGGGCAGGTGAAGCTGGTGATCACCGCCGACGGCGGTTTCCGCAAGGACAAGGCCGTCTCCCTCAAGCCGGCGGTGGATCAGGCCCTGGATGAGGGGTGCCCCAGCGTCGAGCACGTGCTGGTGGTGCGCCGCACCGGCGAGGCCACCGCCTTCGAGGCCGGCCGCGACGTCTGGTGGCATGAGCTGGTGGACGGCCAGAGCGCCGATTGCCCGGCCGAGCCCATGGCCAGCGAAGACCGCCTCTTCGTGCTCTACACCTCCGGTTCCACCGGCAAACCCAAGGGGGTGGTGCATACCACCGCCGGCTACAACCTCTGGGCCCATCTCACCTTCCAGTGGATCTTCGACATCCGCGAGGACGACATTCACTGGTGCACCGCCGACGTGGGCTGGATCACCGGCCACAGCTACATCGTCTACGGGCCCCTCTCCAACGGCGCCACCACGCTCATGTACGAGGGGGCACCGCGGCCCGCTAAGCCCGGGGCCTTCTGGGAGGTGATCGAGAAGCACCGGGTGACGATCTTCTACACCGCCCCCACGGCCATCCGCGCCTTCATGAAGAGCGGCCGTGAGGTGCCCGACCGCTACGACATGTCCAGCCTGCGCATCCTCGGCACCGTTGGCGAGCCGATCAATCCGGAGGCCTGGATGTGGTACCGCGATGTGATCGGCGGCGACCGTTGCCCCGTGGTGGACACCTGGTGGCAGACCGAAACCGGCGGGGTGATGATCAGCCCCCTGCCCGGGGCCACCCCCACCAAGCCCGGCTCTGCCACCCTGCCCCTGCCTGGCATCGTCGCCGACGTGGTCGACCTAGAGGGCAACAGTGTGCCCACGGGCCAGGGTGGCTATCTGGCGGTGCGGCGGCCCTGGCCCGGCATGATGCGCACCGTGCACGGGGATCCGGATCGCTTCCGTAGCAGCTACTGGGAGCACATCCGGCCCGCCGATGGCAGTTGGCTGTATTTCGCCGGCGACGGCGCCCGCCGCGACGCCGATGGCTATTTCTGGGTGATGGGCCGGGTCGATGACGTGATCAACGTCTCTGGCCACCGGCTGGGCACGATGGAGATCGAATCGGCCTTGGTGAGCCACCCGTCGGTGGCGGAGGCCGCGGTGGTGGGCCGGCCCGACGATCTCAAGGGGGAAGGGATCGTGGCCTTCGTCACCCTGGATGTGGGTGTGGACGGCGATGCGGCCCTGGAGGCCGAGCTGCGCCGGCATGTGGGCCTGGAGATCGGGCCGATTGCCCGGCCCGACATCATCCGCTTCACCGACTCCCTGCCCAAGACCCGCAGCGGCAAGATCATGCGCCGGATCCTGCGCTCCCTGGCGGCGGGCCAGGAGGTGAGCGGTGACACCTCCACCCTTGAGGACCGTTCGGTGCTCGACCAGCTGCGGGTGTGAGGCCAAGCGGCAGCGGCGGCGGCCCCATCAGGCCCCGGACCAGCCGCTGATCTGCTCGGCCAGGCGCTCCATGCCCCGCTGGCGGGCCGGATCATCGGCCCAGTCCCCCAGGAACTGTTTGCGCAGGCCGCCGCTGGCGGGGGTGAGGTGATCCCCGGGCAGCTCCAGCAGGGTGGAGGCATCGCCCGCCCTGGCCTGCAGCACGCCGATCAGCCGGCCGCTCTGGTCGATGGTGTCGCGGCTGAAGCGCACCAGCAGGTTGCGGGGCTGGCGGTAGGTGCTGCCGATCTGGAGCAGGGTGTCCTCCGGGGAGGGGCT
>JBBQIH010000174.1:0-6208 GCA_038324725.1 Cyanobacteriota bacterium
AGCGGGTCAGGCCCCAGCGGCCCAACTGGCTGAGGATCCAGACCGCATCACTGGCGTGGGGTTCATTCACCTCAGGGCCGAAGAAGCGGTTGAACGACGGCATCGATGTGGGTGCGCCGGTGCCGCGGTCGTAGGCATCGACGAAACCCGGCCGGATCGTCGCCACATCGGTTCCCACGTACTGGCTCTGCGACAGCACCTCGGCCAGACTGTCGCGGTGGGCCGGGTCGTCGCAGTAGCGGCACGCCTCCAGTAGCGCCTGCACCAGGGCCTGGTGGGTGCGGGGGTAGGCGGCCGCCCACGCTTCCTTCACGCCCAGCACCTTTTCGCAGTGGCCATTCCAGAGCTCCACATCGGTGGCGATCACCGTGCCGAGGCCCTCCTGCACGGCCCGCGAGTTCCAGGGTTCGCCGACGCAGTAGCCATCGATGGTGCCCGCCTTGAGGGCGGCCACCATCTGGGGCGGCGGGATGACCAGCAACTCCACATCGCGATCGGGGTGAATCCCCGCCGAGGCCAGCCAGGCCCGCAGGATCAGGTTGTGCATCGAGGCCGGATGCACGACGGCAAGCACCGGCCTGGTGTCCGGGTGGGCGACGATCCAGTCCTTGAAGCCGGCCAGGGTGCTCACGCCGGAATCGTGAAAGCGGCGGTGCAGGGTGATGGCGTTGCCGTTGCAGCTCAAGGTGAGGGCACTGACCATGGGCAGCGGCGGCTGGCTGTTGCAGCCGAGGGTCATGGCGATGGGCATCCCGGCCACCATCAAGGCGCCATCGATCACCCCCTGGCGGACGTGGGTTTCCAGGGTTTTCCAGTTGCTTTCACGCCGCAGGCGCACCTGGCTGAGGCCGTGCTTGGCGAAGAACCCCATCTCCTGAGCCACCACCAGAGGGAGGCAGTCGGTGAGAGGAATGAAGCCCAGCTCCAGGTTCACCTTCTCCAGACCGTTGGCGGCCAGGGGCTCGGAGGGCTTCAGCCGCTGCTGCCTGGCCCGGCGCTGCTCCGAGAGGAAGCCCACAATCTCACTGCGCAGCCCGTAGTAGCGGGGGTGCTCCACGGCCCCCAGCTGGGTGCGAGGCCGGGGCAAGGGAACCTCAAGCACCTGGTCGATGTGGGCCTCGGGCCCGTTGGTCATCAGCACCACACGGTCGGAAAGCAGCAGCGCTTCGTCGACGTCGTGGGTGACCATCAGGGCGGTGACCTTGGCCTCCTGACAGATCTGCATCAGCTGCTCCTGAAGGTTGCCCCGTGTGAGCGCATCAAGGGCGCCGAAGGGCTCATCGAGGAGCAGGAGTTTCGGCCGTAGGGCCAGGGCCCGGGCGATGGCGACCCGCTGCTTCATGCCCCCTGAGATTTCCCTGGGGAACTTATCGGCCGCGGCCTTCAGGCCCACCAACTGGATGTGATGCTCGACGATCGCCTGCCGCTCCTGAAGATCCTTGTCGGCAATCACATTGTCGACACCCAGGGCAATGTTCTGACGCACCGTGAGCCAGGGGAGCAGCGAATAGTTCTGGAAGACCACCATGCGGTCGGGCCCCGGATCGGTGACCTGGCGGCCGTTCATCAGGATGCCGCCCTGGCTGGCACTGGTAAGGCCGGCCAGCAGGTTGAGCAGGGTGGACTTGCCGCAGCCGGAATGCCCGACGAGCGAGATGAATTCCCCCTCGGCGATATCGAGGAAGATATCCCTGAGGGCTACATACTCTCCACCTCCAGGCAGGGGAAAGACCTGGGTGACGTGGTCGACCGTGAACAGGCTCGCCATGGTCAAGCCGCTCCTTTGCTCAGCTTGCGACCGGCGAAGGCCACCAGGCGATCCAGCAGCAGACCGACAATGCCCACATAGATGATAGCCAGAACGATCTCACTGGAGCTTGAATCGCCGCCGGCGTTATAAGCATCCCAGATGAAATAACCGATGCCCCCATCTGCCTTGAGCATTTCAGCGGCAACGATCGCAAGCCAGGCTAGACCGACGGCAATACGAAGGCCCGCGAACACATAGGGGATGGTTGCGGGAATCACAATCTCTCGAATGTAAGCACCTTTGCGTAGTTTAAGGACCCTGGCCACATTGGTGAAATCCTGCGGGATTTCGCGGATGCCAACGGCCGTGTTGATGATAATCGGCCAGATCGCAGTGATGAAGATAACAAACACGGCGGATGTATTGGCATCCTGAAAAACCATCAACGAGATGGGAAACCAGGCCAGGGGAGGAACGGTGCGCAACACCTGAATCACGGGATCAAAGCCTTTGCCAATGAAGCGGCTCATGCCGAGCACACCCCCCACCGCAATGCCGACGACAGCAGAAAGGCTGTAGCCAATGGCAACGCGCTGCAGTGAGATCAGAATCTGCCAGCCCAGACCCTTGCTGGTGCCACCGTCATCAAAGAAGGGCTGGCTGATGTAGGGATCCCAGGTTTGCACAATCACGTTGATCGGGCCTGGAAGCCTGGCTTCTCCGAGAACGGAAGAGAGGATCTGCCAGGCAAGCAAAAAAGCACCGATGCAAATGACATAGGGGGCCATCTGCTTGGCGAATGGTGGCCAAGGCGTTCTGCGGGCTTGGAGACCTCTGCTGGCTGTAATGCTCATGATTGGGATTCAATCCAGTTGCTGACCAAGTGAGAATCAAGATTCACTTCAGGGCTTTGATCTTAAGACTGGCAAGATAGGCTTTGGGATCTTCGGGGTCGAAGACCACTCCATCGAAGAATGTTTCCTTGCCCCTGGAATCAGAGGCCGGGATGGCCTTTTCCTGGCCGATCGCTTTGGCAGCCTCTTTCCAGAGATCGGAGCGGTTGACCTTGTTGATCAGGGTCTTGGTGTCCGTGTCCTGGGGCAGATAGCCCCAGCGAATATCTTCGGTCAGAAACCAGAGGTCGTGGCTCTTGTAAGGGAAGGAGTGGGAGTTGGTGTCTTGCCAGAAGTGCATCCGCAGCGGTGAGTCTGTGACACGGCGGCCATCCCCGTAGTCAAACGTCCCAGCCAGGCGTGGCTTGATGTCTTCGATGCTTGTCTTGAAATACTTATCTTTTGAAGTGATCTCGCACAGTTCATCGAGGTTGGCCGGATCCTGGCACCAGATCTGGGCTTCCTGAACGGCCTTGAGCATGGCCAATGTGGCTTTCGGGTTCTTGTCCACCCAGTCGGCACGGATGGAGAAGGCTTTTTCCGGATGGTCCTTCCACAGCTCACCGGTGATGGCGCCGGTGTAGCCGATCTTCTTGTTGACGGCCCGCTGGTTCCACGGCTCCCCCACGCAGAAGGTGTCCATGGTTCCCGTCTGAAGATTGGCGATCATCTGGGCGGGAGGGACGACCACCAGGTCAGCCTCCGTGTTGGGGTCAACGCCGTTGGCGGACAGCCAGTAGCGCATCCAGAGGTCGTGGGTACCGCCAGGGAAGGTGACGGCTGCTTTCAGCAGCTTGCCACTGGCCTTTTTGCGATCGGCGATCGCCTTGATCTTCGGATCGCTGATCGTGACCTTCTCCTTGAGGAATTCATTGGAGAGGGAGAGGGCCTGGCCATTCACATTGAGCCGCGCCAGGATGTACATCGGCAGTGGCTGGGAGCTCTTGGTGATCTTTCCCGCCGTCAGCAGGTAGGGCATCGGCGTGAGGATGTGGGCTCCGTCAATGCCGCCCCGATCGGCGCCAAGCTCCAGGTTGTCGCGGACGGCGGCCCAGGAGGTCTGCTTGATGACCTTCACATCGGGCATGCCGTGCTTCGCAAAGAAGCCCTTCTCCTTGGCGATGATCAGGGGTGAAGCGTCCGTCAGGGCAATGAAGCCCAAGGTGGCTCCTTTCACCTCCACGTCGCCACCACTGCCGGCGGTGGCCGGAGCCGAACTGGTGCTGGATGGCTTGCCACCACAGGCACTCAGCCAGATGGCGCCGGCCGTGGTGCCGGCGGCTGTGATCAGAAACTTGCGACGGGAAAGGTTGGACATGGAGCCGGAAGAAGAGCCAGGGAGGACCGGAGGAACGCACCTTCAGGTGCAGGTGTTCTCAGGACGGGCCTCACAACAAAGGGCACCGTGCTGGCGAAGATTGGGTTGCTGGCGCGCAGGCTGACCAGACAAAAACCAAGAGACCACGGCGGCAGCCCCCGCCAGAGTCGCGTTGGTTACCGATTCGCAAGTTGGCGGCGCAGGCGTTCGCCGCTGCGGGCCAGCAGCAGGCCCGTTGCCTGCTCGAGCGCTTCTTCGAGGCGTTCGAATCGTCCGGCGAACCACAGGTACGCGGCTATGTTCCAGCGCAGGGCCGGCATCAGGGCGCCTTCACCGCAGAGGGCCGCCAGGGCCTGCGACCGCCAGACCTCCAGCCCCTGCCAGGGCACCTCGGCAGCGGTGATGCCGTGGTCGCGGGGGTGGAGCAGGATCCGCTCAGGGACCCCCAGGCGCACCCGGGCGGTGATCCCAGCCCGGGAGGTGGGCAGGTCGGTGGAACCTTCCAGCCCCTTCACCGTCAGCAGGTCGGTTTCGCCGCACGCCTCCAGCGCCTGCCAGGCCCGGGTTTCGGTGGGGGGATGGACGAAGCCGCTCACCAGCAGGTGCTCGCCCCGATGCGGCGTCCACAGCAGCTCCAGGCTCGCCACCGGTGGCCGTTTGCCGATGGCGTCCCGCACCGGCACCAGCCGTTCGGCCCAGGGGAAGTGGTCGGGTTGGTGGGTCAGGGCCAGCCCATGGCGATCGAGGCGCCCCTGGACCTCCCCCAGATCCAGGCCGCTCCAATGGATGCCGATGGCCCCGAAGAGTTCGGCCAGGGTGACGCCGTACTTCACCGGCATGGCATCGCCGCCGTGCATCACCACGGGAAGGCCATCGCTGGCCAGCACCAGGGCCACCAGGGGCAACAGCGGTGCCGTGCGGCTGCGGCCGTCGTAGGGCACCCCGAAGCAGAGCGGTCGCCGGCCCGGCGTTTCCAGCACAGGGCCGCAGCGCCGATAGCTGTCGAGCATGCCGGCGAGTTCCGTGGGGTGGGGGCGGCGGATGCGATGGGCGATCAGGAAGGCCCCCATCTGGGCCCCATCCACCTGACCCTGGAGCATCAGGTCCATCGCCTCACCGGCCTCCTGCCGGTCGAGGCCGGTGCTGGTGTGCTCGCCGCTGCCCACCTTGCCGATCAGTTCACGGAAGCGGGCCCGCTCAGGGCCGAGGGCCTGCAGCCGGATCTGGCGACGATCCTTGGGCGCGTCCGTTCCCTGCGGCAAGGCGTCGGGTGCTGGCGTGGCCGAATTCGGTAACAGTGGCGACACGTAACCGCAGATCTATCCCTGAAAGTAAGCCTCCCTCGTTCGGTGGGTCAGCACAGCTCGATCAGGTGCTCCCCGACAACCGAGCCATCCCTGCGGCGCAGCCCTCATCGGCGTCCTGGGGTCAGCCTCTCGCCCGCCCGGCTCGAGAGCTGATCAGACGAGGCCTTGCCGACATTCCCTGCCTGGACCCTGTTGCCGGGCCTTACCCGCATGGCTGTCCATGTGGATCGCTGTTTCCCCATGACAAGCTCCGATACCGCCCCAGCGCCCAAGCTCAGCAAGGTGGAGCAGGCCAAGGCGGAGCTCTGCGGCCTCGACCTGGCCCCCCGGCTGACTGCAATGGCGGCCGAGGGCTGGGAATCCCTCGATGACGCCACCCTCACGATCCGGCTGAAGTGGCTGGGCATCTTTTTTCGCCCCGTCACCCCAGGCCGTTTCATGGTGCGTCTGCGGATGCCCAATGGGGTGATCCGCTCCGAGCAGCTCGAAGCCCTGGCCGACATGGTGGATCGCTGCGGTGAGCACGGCAGCGCTGACATCACCACCCGCCAGAACCTGCAGCTGCGCGGCCTGCTGCTCGAAGACATGCCCCCCCTGATGGAGGCCATGGAACGGGTCGGCCTCACCAGCCGCCAGTCGGGCCACGACAATCCCCGCAACATCACCGGCAACCCTCTGGCGGGCATCGATCCGGAGGAGTTCCTCGACACGCGGCCTCTGGTGGCGGCGATCCAGGCCCGTCTGCTCAACGACGACGGCCTCCGCAACCTGCCCCGCAAGTTCAACGTGGCCGTGGGCGGCGCCCCCGACAGCTTCCTGCTCCACAACGACCTGGCCTACCTGCCCGCGCCCCACCCGCAGGATCCCGCCGCTCCCCTGGGCTTCACGGTGATGGTGGGGGGCTTTTTCTCGGCCCAGCGCAACGAACTGGCCATTCCCC
>JBBQIH010000175.1:0-6196 GCA_038324725.1 Cyanobacteriota bacterium
GTCCGAGGTCGGTGATGTGGATGAAGCCGTTCTTCTCGCTTTCTCCGATGTTGACGAATGCCGCATCGATCCCGGGCAACACGTTTTCAACGGTTCCGAGATAGACGTCGCCAATCTGGTAGCGACCCTGGGCGACGATCAATTCATCGACGCGTTCCTCGTTGAGCACTGCGGCGATCCGCAACAGCTCAGCGATGACGATCTGCTGGGGCATGGAAGAGATGGTGGGCTCTGTGGAGCCCTGCCAGAGGGCAGGTGGAGGGAAGGAATCGGACGCCGACCATGGCGGTCGCGCAGCCACTGAAGAGGAACAGACCAACTCCTGAAGCAATGGAGCCGGCTGTTTGCCTGGTACAGGCCCTTGATGTCAAGGGCCTGAGGGGGAGCAAAGACGTCGTCGGGCCGGCATTGTGGCGGAAGGGTTGTCGTCCCTTCCCGATGCGAAGCAACGAAGACCGAACCAAGCAGTGTTGACTGTGATCGCGCTTTCGCCGAGAAGCTTCTAGAAAGCATCTCTGTTGCAGAAGCGTCTGGGCGGAGGAGGAAGAAGGGAAGGATCCCTGTGATTCCTTTCTCCGTCTAGGGCGAACTTAGCATGCGTCCAGCCGCAGACAACGGCGCTGGACCGCCCCCAGCGCCACTGGCTGGCCGAGGGACCCGGCCAGCCAGTGGCGCAGATGTTCGGGTCGCAGGCTGCGGCCCTGGGGATCCACGGCGGCCTCCAGATCCAGCACCTGCTCCGCCCCCTCTGGACTCTGGGCCTCCAGCGGCGCCGGGCGTAGGTCGAGCAGGTAGGGGCGGCAGTCGCGCTGGCGGGGGCGACCCTTCTTGTCCTGGTCCTGCCAGGGCAGGGTGGTGGCGTCCAGCAACGCGGTGATGGCGGCTGACCACTGGGACGGTGCCGGAGCCGGCTGATCCGGCGCCGGAAGCAGGGCGATCCGCCAGTGAGCGGTGCGGATCTGCTGAGCCAGACCTGGGGTCGCCAGGGGCACCGCCTGCACCGAGAGCAAGGTCAGCTCGGGGCTGAGTTCCGCCTGGAGGCGCTGGCGGGCCGTCTCCGGATCGACCGGGGCGGCGAAGTCGAGATCGAGCCACTCGCCCAGGCCCTCCACCCCCAGGGGCAGGGGCAGCGCCACCTGCAGCCGCGGCAGGGGGTGGAATCCGCCCGTGAAACTCACCGGCAGGCCGCTGCGTCGCAGGGCGCGCTCCAGCAGCCGCAGGGTGTCCAGATGGCTGATCAGGGCCAGGGAGCCGGTCTTGGCGAAGCCGAAGCGCAGCCGGCAGACGCGCTCGCTGGCGGGCGCCCGCGGCGGGATCGGCGGCGGAACCGGGGGGGGCGGGATCACCACGTTGTGGCCCAGCTCGGGGCCACAGACGCCGCAGCTGCTGCAACCGTCGAAGGAGCAATCCGGCACCACGGCGGCCGCCAGGGCCCGGCGGAGGTCCTCGGCCAGCCAGGCCTTGTCGACGCCGGAATCGATGTGGTCCCAGGGGAGGGGCTGGCGGCAGAAGGCCTCGAGGTCGCCCGTGGCAAAGGCCTCCGCCGCACTCCAGCCGCCCATCTCCAGGGCGCGATAGGAGCCCCCCAGGCCGGCGGCCTCGATGGCGTCGGTCCAGGCGGTGTGGGTGCGATCGGCGGATTCGAACCAGGCGTCCAGCCCCGCCCCAGCCCGCCAGGCCGCCGCGATCACCGGTGCCAGCCGCCGGTCCCCACGACCCACGAAGTCCTCCACCGCCGACAGGCGAACGTCGGTGAAGTTCGTCTTGAGGCCCCGCAGGGGCCGCAGGGCGTCACGCAGCAACTGCTGCCGGCGGCGGAATTCCTCCGTCGACACGCTGTGCCACTGGAACGGCGTGTGGGGCTTGGGGGTGAAATTGCTGATCGTGATGTTGAGCTGCAACCGGCCCAGATCCCGGCACTGCTGCTGCAACGCCCGGCAGGTGTCGACGATGCCGAGCACATCGACGTCGGTCTCGCCCGGCAGACCGATCATGAAATAGAGCTTCACCCGGCTGTAGCCGTTCTCCATGGCGGTGCGGAGGCCGCGCAGCAGTTCCGCATCGGTGAGCCCCTTGTTGACGATGTCCCGCAAGCGCTGCGTGCCGGCCTCGGGGGCGAAGGTGAGACCGGCCCGGCGGGTGCCGCCGAGAATGTGGGCGATGGAATTGTCGAAGCGGTCGACCCGCTGGCTGGGCAGGGTGAGGCTGACGTTGTGCTCCGCCAGCCGGTTGCGCAGCTCCACCCCCACCGCCGGCAGGGACAGGTAATCACTGCAGCTGAGCGACAGCAACGAGAAGTCGCTGTAGCCGGTGCGCAGCATGCCCTCCTCCACCGCCTCGATCACCGCCTCGGGCTCCACATCCCGGGCCGGGCGCGTCAGCATCCCCGGCTGGCAGAAGCGGCAGCCGCGGGTGCAGCCACGGCGGATCTCCACGGTGAGTCGGTCGTGGACCGTTTCGATGTGGGGAACCAGGCCCATGGCGTAGTGGGGCATGGGGGTGGCGGTGCGCCGCTGGATCCTGGGGGCCAGGCCAGGCTCCAGCGGCAGCAGGCTCACGCCATCGGGCCCCGGCGCGTACAGGGCCGGCACGTAGACCCCCGGCAGCTCGGCCAGATCCCGCAGCAGGGCCCGGCGGCCCAGGCCGGCGGCCCTGCCCTCGGCCACCACCAGACCGATCTCGGGCAGCAGCTCCTCCCCATCCCCCAGGGCCAGGAAATCGAAGAACGGCGCGAAGGGCTCGGGGTTGCCGGTGGCGGTGGGCCCGCCGGCGAAGATCAGCGGCGCTGCCGCCGGATCGTCCAGGGGGAGGTCGCCCCGGTCGGCGGCCAGGATCGGGATGCCGGCCAGATCCAACATCTCCAGGATGTTGGTGCCACCCAGTTCGTAGCTGAGACTGAAGCCGAGGATGTCGAAGGCCGCCAGGGGCCGGTGGCTTTCCACCGCGAACAGGGGCGTGCCCCGCTCCCGCAGCCGGGCCGCCAGATCGGGCGCCGGCAGGTAGGCGCGGTCGCAGAGCTGGCCGGGGACGGCATTGAGGATGGAATAGAGCAGCACGTGGCCGAGGTTGCTGGCGCCGACCTCGTAGACCTCCGGATAGGTGAGGGCCCAGCGCACCCGGGCCGCCGACCAGTCCCGGGGTTCCACCCCCCGCTCGTTGCCCAGATAGCGGGCCGGGCGGGAGATGGTGCTGTCCACCAGCGCGGCGAAGTCGATCGGCGCAACGGTCAAGGCCAGGGCCTGCAGGCTGAAAGCCGATGGTAGGCAGGCCGCACCGCGGCATAGGAAGATGCCGCCACGCCCAGCCGCCACGCCTTCCGCTTCCCTCCCATGGTTCAGGTCAACGACAGCTATCTCAAGCTCAAGGCGGGCTATCTGTTTCCCGAGATCGCCCGACGCGTCAAGGCCTTCAGCGAGGCCCATCCCGAGGCTGCCGTGATCCGTCTGGGCATCGGCGACGTCACCGAACCCCTGCCGGCGGCCTGCCGCGAGGCGATGAAGCAGGCCATTGAGGCCATGGGCACCCAGGAGGGATTCCACGGCTATGGCCCTGAGCAGGGCTACGCCTGGCTGCGGGAGGCCATCGCGCGCCACGATTTCCAGTCCCGCGGCTGCGACGTGAAGGCCGAGGAGATCTTCGTCTCCGATGGCTCCAAGTGCGACAGCAGCAACATCCTCGACATCCTCGGGGCCGGCAACCGCATCGCCGTCACCGATCCGGTTTACCCGGTGTATGTGGATAGCAACGTGATGGCAGGACGCACCGGCGAAGCCGACGATGGCGGCCGCTATGGGGGCCTCACCTACCTGCCGATCACCGCGGCCAACGGCTTCGTTGCCCCCCTGCCGGAGCAGCCGGTCGACCTGATCTACCTCTGCTTCCCCAACAATCCCACCGGTGCCGTCGCCACCCGGGAGCAGCTGAAGCAATGGGTGGACTACGCCCTGGCCAACGGCGCCCTGATTCTGTTCGATGCCGCCTACGAGGCGTTCATCTCTGATCCCGAGCTGCCGCACTCCATCTACGAGATCGAAGGGGCGCGCCACTGCGCGATCGAGTTCCGCTCCTTCTCCAAGAACGCCGGCTTCACCGGCACCCGCTGCGCCTTCACCGTGGTGCCTCGGGGCCTCACCGGAACGTCAGCAACGGGCGAACCGGTGGAACTGTGGGGGCTCTGGAACCGGCGCCAGAGCACCAAGTTCAACGGGGTCAGCTACATCGTGCAGCGGGGGGCCGAGGCGGTGTACTCCCCGGAAGGCCAGGAGCAGGTGCGGGCCCTGGTGAGCTTCTACATGGACAACGCGGCCATCATCCGCCGCGAACTGGCTGTCGCCGGGCTGCAGGTCTACGGCGGCGAGCAGGCCCCCTACGTCTGGATCAAGACGCCGGAAGGGCTGGATTCCTGGGGCTTCTTCGATCACCTGCTCGGCCAGGCCCATGTGGTGGGCACCCCCGGCAGTGGTTTCGGGGCCTCCGGGGAAGGCTATTTCCGCTTGTCGGCCTTCAACTCCCGCGCCAACGTCGACGAGGCGATGCGCCGGATCCGGGCTCTTTAGAGTTGGCCCTTGTCTGGACCGGAGCGGCCATGCCCATGACCATCCCGGCGGCGACCGAAACCCCCACCCGATCGCCGGGGGGCGCCGCCGTGATCGAGAAGGCTCCGGAGCGGGTGCGCAAGACCTCGCCCCGCTACAAGGTGCTGCTTCACAACGATCCGGTGAACAGCATGGAATACGTGGTGAACACCCTGCGCCAGGTGGTTCCGTCCCTCAGCGAGCAGGATGCCATCGCCGTGATGCTGGAAGCCCACAACACAGGCGTGGGGCTGGTGATCGTCTGCGATCTGGAGCCGGCGGAGTTCTACAGCGAAACCCTCAAGGCCAAGGGCCTCACCAGCACGATTGAGCCGGAGGCCTGAGTGGCTGTCTCCCCGGAGATTCCGCAAGGCCGGCGCGGTCACCGCTGGATTGGAACCCTCCTCTACGTGCCAGTGCTCTACGGCCTGGGTTGGCTACTGGTTCGGCCCCTAGGAAGCATCGCCCCAGGGCTACGCCCCGATCAGGTGAACCTGGCCGGGGCGTTGGTGTCCCTACTGCTGCTGCTCCTGTCCTTGCCGCTGCGGTTGCGGCGGGCCTGGGGGGAATCCCACCCTTGGCGCACCCTGGGAGTGGTGGCCCCGCCGCTGGCGATCCTGGGGGCCTTCGGGCGAGGGCTGCTGAAGGCCCTGGTGCTGCTGGCCCTGGTGGTGGGCGCCCTGCTGGCCGGCGGCAGCGCCCGCTGGATCGGGCCGGCCGCCCTCGACGGGGGCGAACTGCTCAACGCCCTGGCCCTGCTGGTGGGGGTGGGCTTCGCCGAGGAGTTGGTGTTCCGCGGCTGGCTGTGGGGCGAGCTTCAACAGCTGCTGACTCCCCGGGCGGCGCTGTTGCTGCAGGCGTTGATCTTCGCCTTGGTGCACCCCTGGAGCCGGGCAGGGTGGCTGGCGGGGGTGGGACTGCTCGGCGGCCTGATCCTGCTGGGCCTGAACCTGGCCCTGCTGCGCAGGGACGATCGCGGGGTCCTGTGGGGCTCAATCGGCCTCCACGGCGGTCTGGTGGGGGGTTGGTTCGCCCTGCAGGCCGGCCTGCTGGACCTTCAGCCCCAGGCTCCCCTGTGGCTGACTGGACCAGGCGGCAGCCAGCCCAATCCCATCGGCGGACTGGTGGGGTGGATCGGGCTGGGGGGACTGCTGGTGCTGCTGCGGCGACGGCTTGGTTGAGCCGCTGGACAACGCTCAGATCACCAGGAACTGCGTCGCGCTGAGGAGTGCCGGTGCATTGGAGAGTGTGGCAAAAAGGGTGAGGGAACCAACCGTTCCTGAAGGCGCCCAGAACAGGTTGCCTGCTCCTGTGCCGGAATTGTCATAGACGATCTGCGGAGTTACTCCGCTGGCCGTACCCGTCGCGTTGGATGTGAAATTGGCTGCTGCAAGCACACCCGGGGTCAGGCCCACAAAGATGGCATCATCCAGACGGATGATGTCCCTCGACGCACCGGCGATCGTCATGTCGATGATGGTATCCACGTTGGTGGGCCCAAGCGGAGCATCAAACACGTAGGCGTCTCTGCCCGCGCCTCCTGTCAGGGTGTCACTGCCCTCACCACCGATGAGGACGTCATTGCCCTGACCCCCGATGAGCAGATCGGCACCATTCCAACC
>JBBQIH010000176.1:0-6142 GCA_038324725.1 Cyanobacteriota bacterium
CGGGATGCCCGCCGCCTGCAACTCGTGGATCAGCGTCGTCGTCGCTGGAAGGACGCCCTGCGCCAGCGCCAGCCGATCGACCCTCAGACGCTCGACCCCGAGCAGCGCCAGCAGTTGACCCAGCTGCGGCACTGGGCCGCCGGGGACACCAGCAGGCCCCTGCCGGACGATCTGCAGCGGGCTCTCCAGGCGGCCCACTGCCCCGTGGAGGCCTCCCCGATCCGACACCTGCTGGTGGATCTTGGCCAATGGGAACGGCACCACCTCCCCTCCCTGGAGAACACCACCTGGCAGGCCGGCTTCCGTGCGGAGCTCGAGGCCGAGGCCCAGCGTCTGGTGGCCCAGGCCGCCACGAAGCTTCCCGGGGACGAGCACCGCCGCGACCTCACCGGCCTGCACACCGTCACGATCGATGACGACGACACCCGCGATATCGATGACGGCCTCTCCCTGGAGCACGGGGCCGACGGCACACCACGGCTGTGGATCCACATCGCCGACCCGGGCCGGCTCGTGGCGGCGGACAGCCCCCTCGACGCAGAAGCCCGGCGCCGGGCCAGCAGCCTCTACTTGGCCCGGGGGCCGCTGCCGATGTTCCCCGAGGTGCTCAGCACCGGCCCGATGAGCCTGCGCATGGGCCAGCGCAGCGCGGCCCTGAGCCTGTGGGTGGAGCTGACGGGCGATGGCACGGTGGCCGGATACGGGCTCGAGCCGAGCTGGGTGGAACCTGCCTATCGGCTCAGTTATGCCGATGCCGATGAGCTGATCGAGCTGGCCCCGCCGCAGGAGCGCTACCTCGAGGAGATCCACGCCCTGATGGAGCGGCGGCGCCGCTGGCGGCTGGCCCGGGGAGCGCTCAACCTGGATCAGCCCGAGGGGCGAATCCGCTGTGAAGACCAGGGAGCCCAGCTGGAGATCACCGAACCCTCGGCGTCAAGGACGATGGTGGCCGAGGCCATGATCCTGGCCGGTGCGGTGATCGCCCACCTCGGGCAGGAGCAGAACCTGGCCCTGCCCTATCGCAGCCAGCTGGCGGCGGAGCTGCCGCCTGAGGCGGAGCTGCAGGGCTTGCCGGCCGGGCCCGTGCGCCACGCAGCCATCAAGCGCTGCCTCAGCCGGGGCCTGCTCGGCACCAGTCCGGCCCCCCACTTCTCCCTGGGCCTGCCCTGCTACGTGCAGGCCACCTCACCGATCCGCCGCTACAACGACTTGCTGGTACAGCGCCAGTTGCTGGCCCACCAGCAGGGGCAGCCGGTGCTGGATGAGGCGGAGTTGGGGGCGCTGCTGAGCGAGCTGGAGGGTGCGATCCGCCAGGGCCTGCAGATCGCCCGGGAGGACCAGCGCCATTGGCAGCAGGTGTGGTTCGAGGCGCAGGAACAGCACCAGTGGCCGGGGCTGTTCCTGCGCTGGCTGCGGCCCCAGGACCGGCTCGGCCTGGTGCACCTGCCGGATCTGGCCATGGATCTGGCCGCCGAATGCCATGGCGATCCCGGCCCCGGCGATGCCCTGCTGGTGCGGCTGCAGCAGGTGGATTCCCTGCGGGACCTGCTGCGCTTCACGGCGGCCTCCTAGGCCATCCCAACTCAGGGACTGAGGTTGTACTGGCTCATCGCCTGCTGTTTGCAGATGGTCTCGGCCTGGGCGATGGTGGCCCGGGCGTTCACCTGCTTGGCCACGCACGTGCAGGTGTCCTTGGCCAGGCCCGCCGGCACTGACTTGCCCGCTTTGGCGAAGTCGGCATTCACCGCCAGGGTGCAGTAATGGATGATCAGCTGGTCGCGCATGTTGTTGAGTCCCTGAGCCCGGGCGGGCAGGCAGGCCAGCAGCGGCGCTGAGCCCGCCAGGGAGAGCAACACAGTCAGGGGACGGACGGCGGATCCGGGGGTGGTGACGGCCATGGGGCAACGACGCGCATCAGGAGCATCTTCGCCGAACTCAGGCCAGCAGGCAGCGCCGCCGCCAGAGCAGCAGCAGCACCAGCCCCACGCAGGCCAGGCCCACCGCGGCCGGGAACAGCGCCGTGGTGAGCGTCAGGTGCTCGAGTGACAGGAGAACCAGCAGATTGCGCAGCACGAACAGGCTGTAGAAGCCAACCCGTTCCTGCTCCGGGTGGGAATAGGCCCGCCGCAGGGTGGGGCCGAAGCCCAGCAGATCCACCAGGGTGAGAATCACCACGGCCCAGAGAGGATCGGCGGTGAGGACCCAGAAGGGCAGGGCCGAGCTGGCCCCCAGCAAGAACAACCAGTCACTCGTCGTGATCTCCCGGTCGGCGCCATGGGCGTGGGCCAGCCAGGCGATGAGGAAGGTGATCAGGGCCGACACGCCGGTGGGCCAGGCGCCCACGCCGGCTCCACCGACGCGTTGGGCCAGGAACACCAGCAGGGTGGTGACACCCCAGATCAGCCAGGAGAACACATGGGGGCGGGTGCGACCTGATCTGATGGAGACGATGTAGGGGAGGAAGGCCGCGAAGGTGAGCGCGATGGCCGCCACGCTGAGCAGCGCCTTCACGGCACGGTCCGCGAGACCCGCAGCCAGGGCCCCCAGGGGTTGGCACAGCCGATCAGGGCCACAGAGGTGGGGCCTTCGAGCCCCAGCAGCCAGTGGTGCAGCGATGGCTCCAGGGTGATCAGCGGCCAGGCCCCCGCCTCGCCATGGAGCACGTAACCACCGTCGCCGTCGGGGACCAGCTCGCCGCGCCACAGCCGCTCGCCGCGCTCCGGGGGAGGCGCCAGCTCCGCCAGCTCCGCGCTCGCCTCAAGCTGCCCGCGCCGATCCAGTCGCTCGGGCGCCTCCAGCGCCTGAAGCTGCCGCTCGCGCCAGAGGGGGTGATGCCAGGGGGTGTCCCACAACGGCAACACCCCGGCAGGGGCGAAGGGATCACTGATCAGGGCCTCCTGCAGGCGACGCACTGGTAGAGAGGCCGGCTCCAGCCGGTGGCGCACGCAAAGCGCCGCCGCCAGCCCGGCGGCCTGGCCGATGTTGAGCACCAGGGGCTGCAGCCGGGTGGCCCCATTCGCCATGTGGCTGACCCCGAAGCCTTTGTCGGCGGCCAGCAGGTTGGTCACGGCCTCACTCACCAGGGCGCCGTAGGGAATCGTGAACGGGGTGCCGCTCCAGCGCCCGCCCCAGCGGCAGCTCTTGGGGGCCAGGGGCCAGTCGCCGCCGGGGTAGTGGTGGTCATTGGCGTAGTTGCCCACCGCAATGCTGCTCAAGGCGCCGTCGGCATCGCAGCGGAGCGGGGCGATGCAGGCTCCGCTGGCCTGGGGCAGCAGGTGTTGCTCCAGCACCAGCTCCCGTGCCACCAGTCGGCGGCCCTCACGCCAGTAGGGCATCAGCGCCAGGGACTCACCACCGTCCAACCGGCCGGCCATGGCCTCTTCCTGGCTCGGGAAGACGGCGGCCGGCCCCAGCCAGCCGCCGCTGGCCTGCCGCAGGGCGGCGGCGAAGACTTCGCTGTGGTCGCGCATCGCCGCCAGCAGCTCCCGTTCGCCATCCTCAGCCGCAGCACCACAGGCGACCTGCTCGGTGAAGGCCCGCTCCAGGCCGGTGTGCCAGTCGTTGCCGTGCAGGGGCCAATTCAGCATCACCAGGCCCCCGGGCAGGCGGCCGTAGGTGAGGGTGCGCTCCAGGCCGAAGGCTTCGGCGGCCCTGGCAAACGGGGCGTCAAGGGACGGGGGGGAGTGCTGCCAGGCCTCCCGATCGGGGGCGGCCGTTCCCTGCCGTTCGTCGAGCTGGCCCAGGCACACCCAGGTGGGCGACTGGACCGGCTGCTGCTGGAAGAAGGGATCATGCCCGAGGCGCTCGGCTGTGGGGGCGCTGGGCTCCTGCCACTGCTCCCTGGCTTCCCAGCCGAAGCGGTAGGGGGCACCGGCCAGGGGATACAGCTCGCCACGGTCACTGCCGTCGATGACGATCGTGGGCCGCAGGCGCCGCTGGACGCCCCTGTGCTCCACGGTCACGGCGCCGATGCGGTCGCCGTCGCGCTCCACTGCCTCCAGCCCCACGCCGGACCACCACTCCAGCCGTTCCTCGGCGGCCACCCAGCGGCGCAGGATCCGCTCGGCACTGGCGGGGCGGTAGCCGAAACAGCTCACCCAGTTCTGATCCAGCCCCTCCGGCTCGATCCATTGCAGGGCACGCAGCAGGGCCCCCCAGAGGCCGGTCTGCCAGGGGCTCAGCTCGTTGCCGTCGGGGGCGCACACCCCGGCCGCGCTCACCATCCCCCCCAGCCAGGGCCCGGGGGTGAGCAGCAGGGTGTGGGCCCCGGAGCGGGCGGCCTGCAGGGCGGCGGCGACACCACCGCTGCCACCGCCCCAGACGAGCACCTCTGCCCTGCGATTGAAACCCGTGCACATCGGGGAGAAGGGGCCGGGGTCAGGGGGCCAGCATCCCATCCCAGGGCCACAGTTAAGATCCGAGCCCCGGGCCAGGTCCCAGCGGCGTCACGGGGACCCTTCCTGCCGCCGGCGGATCCGGCCGACGTCGCCTGCCGATGACCTATACCCTCACCACCCCCCTCTACTACGTCAACGACCGTGCCCACCTGGGCAGCACCTACACCACGCTGGCCTGCGACAGCATCGCCCGCTTCCGGCGGCTGCAGGGGGAGCGGGTCATGTTCATCACCGGCTGCGATGAACACGGCCTGAAGATCCAGCGCTCGGCGGAAGCCTCCGGCCTCACCCCCCAGGCCCACTGCGATGCCATCAGCGGCGAGTACCGCGAGCTCTGGCGGCGCTGGGGCATCAGCAACGACCGTTTCATCCGCACCACCGATCCGCGCCACCGGGCGATCGTCGAGCAGTTCTTCGCCCGGGTGGAAGCCAGCGGCGATGTGATCGAAGGCCGCCAGCAGGGCTGGTATTGCGTCGCCTGTGAGGAGTTCAAGGAGGAATCACCGGCGGCCCAGGAGCCCCACTGCTCCATTCATCTGCGTCCCCTGGAGTGGCGCGACGAGCTCAACCTCTTCTTCCGCCTCTCCCGCTACCAGGAGCAGATCGAGCAGCTGGTGGCCAATGACACTTTCATCGCGCCGCGCTCCCGCCGCCGGGAGGTGGAGAACTTCGTCGCCGGAGGCCTGCGCGACTTCTCCATCTCCCGGCTCGATCTGCCCTGGGGCATTCCGGTTCCGGGCTACGACGGCCATACCTTTTATGTGTGGTTTGACGCTTTGCTCGGCTACCTCTCGGCCCTGCTGGGCCCCGATGATCCCGCCGACCTGGACCTGCTGGCCGAGCGCGGCTGGCCTGCCCAGCTGCACGTGATCGGCAAGGACATCCTGCGATTTCACGCCGTCTACTGGCCGGCGATGCTGCTGTCGGCCGGGCTGCCCCTGCCTGAGAAGGTCTTCGGCCATGGTTTCCTCACCCGGGAGGGGCAGAAGATGGGCAAGTCGCTGGGCAACGTGCTCGATCCCGACCTGCTGCTGGAGCGGTGTGGCGCCGATGCGGTGCGCTGGTACCTGCTGCGGGACATCCCCTTCGGCGATGACGGCGATTTCCAGCAGCAGCGCTTCACCGACCTGGTCAACAACGACCTGGCCAACACGATCGGCAACCTGCTCAATCGCACGTCTTCAATGGCGCGGCGCTGGTTTGATGGGGCCGTGCCACCGGCCGGCGACGCCGCTGGCGCCGACCATCCCCTGGCCCTGCGTGCGACGGCTTGCGGCGTCGCCGTTGACGCCGCCTTCGAGGCACTGGATTTCCGATCGGCCGCCGTGGCGATCCTGGAGCTGGCGGAGGCGGCCAACGGCTTTCTCAATGACCGGGCCCCCTGGAAGGCAATCAAGAGCGAAGCAGGCCGTCCCGGCGTGGCTGCCGATCTCTACGCCGTCCTGGAGACCAGCCGCTGGGTGGCCGTGCTGCTGGCTCCCCTGCTGCCCGATCTCTCGGGGCGCATGCTGGGCCAGCTGGGCCAACCGGAGCTGGCCGGCGACACCGGCTGGACGGCGGCCCGACACTGGGGGAAGCTGGCCTGCGGCCATCCCCTGCCCGAGCCGACGCCGGTGTTGACCCGTCTGGAACTGGATTCCCCCCTTTGAACCCTCCCTTCCTGGCCCGACCCTGGCACCTGGCGGCCTCGCTGCTGCTGCTCTCGGGCTGCGGTGGCGGCGAGGTCAGCCGCCAGACGCCCCCCA
>JBBQIH010000177.1:0-6116 GCA_038324725.1 Cyanobacteriota bacterium
ACCACATCCATGCCCGGGTGGGCCATGCCCAGGGTCCTCAGGTGTCCCACCCCTTCGCCCCCGAGCATGGCGAGGCGTTGGCGGCTCACCTGGCCTGCTGGCAACTGTTCAGCGAACGGGCCCTGGGGCGGGGGGCACCGCCGCCGAGTTTCACGCCCGAATTCGGTCCGGACGGCTACATGCCCACCCTGCCTTTCACCGACCAGCCGGTGGCCGACCTGCTGACGATCAATCGCGCCATGGCCGGTTGGTTGCGTCGCCTTTTTCCAGCTGCAGCCGGCGATAGGATGGGTTCACAGTGAACAGACTTAAGCCGTGATGGACAAGACCGAGGCTCCGATCGCAACGCCGACAGCCACCCCTACCTCCCCAGGATCCGATCCCCGCCAGTCCGTGCTGGTGGCCTCCCTGCGCGCCCGCTACGCCATCGCCGACCAGCGGCAGGATGCGGACGCCAAGCGGGCCCTGTTCAAGGAGGCCGTTTATCTGGGCATCCGCCCCGACGCGTACCAGGGCTCCAGCAGCGCCGCGTAGATCGCCTGCTGGTGCAGGATCCGGGCCTCCAGTCGGTGGGGAGGTCCAGTGCGGAATCCTTCGCCGTATCCCCGCTGGGCGGATTCCACCAAGACGCGGTCTTCGGCGAGAAAGCTGACCATCTCCGCCATCAGAACCTCCCCTTCGCCCCTGCGGGCTTCCGGGCCCAGAAGCCACACCTGCATCGTGCAGCTGGCCAGGTTCTCAGGCAGAAACTGGATCAGGGCCAGCCGTCCGTCCGGCCACAGCAGCAGGTGGTTCCAGGGCGGCAGGCCGAAGGTGAGGAATTCGGTGTCCCCGTCCTGCCAAGGGGTGGCCAGCAGATTGGCCCAGGTGCCGAAGCGGTGGCTGTAGTGGCGCACAGGTCCCTGCATCCGGTGCAAGGTGGTGGGATGGGCGATGGCGACGTGGTAATCGTCGAGGGTGTTGTCGTGGGCGATCTTCCAGTTGCAGGCCAGGGTTTGCCTGTGGAAGGCCAGCGGCACCAGGGGCTGGGTGAGGGCTTTGCCTGCGTCCTGCAGCGGTAGATCCAGCTGGTCGTCGAGGGGGATCGGATCGGCCCCGGGGGCCACCCAGATCAGGGAGGCCCGCAGCTCGCAGCCCAGACCCTCAAGCGGCCAGGCGCCGCGATCGAACGGTTCAACGAACTCCGCTTCTCGGGCGGCCGCCAGCAGCGAGCCGTTCAGGTCGTAGGTCCAGCCGTGGTAAGGACACACCAGCCTTCGGCAGTCCACGGTGCCTTCGGCCGGCTCGCGGAAAGCCACGGCCCGGTGGGGGCAGCGGTTGCGGAAGGCCCGCACGACGCCATCGCGGCCATGGCAGAGCAGCACCGGCAGGCCCAGCAGCTCCACCGCCAGGACATGGCCAGGGGGCAGATCGGCGGCGGCGGCGACGGGATGCCAGAAGCGCGTGGCGACGTGCTGGCGCTCGAGGGAGGCCACGGCTTCGGAGCGGTAGAGCTCTGGCGGCAGAAAGGCGGCTGCGGGGGCTGAATCCATCGAAGAGCGCTCAGAGCAGGGAGCCATCCAGGCTGCGTAGGCGGACTGCGAGCTCCTCGCGCAGCTCAAGAAAGGGTTGGGACACCCGCAGGTGGCGCAGATCGGAACGGTCCAGGCGCACGTCGACGCTGTGAACGATCCTGCCGGGCCGCGGGGCCATGATGTGGACCGTGCCGGCGAGGAGCAGGGCTTCCTCGATGTCGTGGGTGATCAGCAGGGCCGTGAGCCCCGTGCTCTTCCAGAGGTCGTGCAGGAATTCCTGCATCGATTCTCTGATCTGCAGATCGAGGGCCCCGAAGGGTTCGTCCAGGAGCAGAACCTTCGGCTCGGTGGCCAGGGCCCGGGCGATCGCCACCCGCTGCTGCATGCCCCCGGAGAGTTCCCTCGGCAGCAGCCGGGCCGCATCGGCCAGCCCGACGACGTCGAGGAAGTAGGAGGTGCGCTCCCGGATCTCCGCCTTGCCCCTGCCCTGGAGTGACAGGCCGAAGGCGACGTTCTGGGCCGCCGTCAGCCAGGGGTAGAGGCTGTATTTCTGGAACACCATGCCCCGATCGGAGCCGGGGCGCAGGACCAGCTCGCCGTCGAGGTGGATGGTGCCCTCGCTGGGCCGCTCCAGACCGGCGATCAGGCGCATCACGGTGGATTTTCCGGACCCCGAACTCCCCACCAGAGCCATGAACTGACCCGAAACCAACTCGAAACTGATGTCCTGGAGCACGAGCTTGCAATCTCGCCCCTCACCGAAGCTCTTGGAAAGCTGGGAAACCTGAAGGTGCATAGCGTTCAGTTGGCCCAGGAACAGGCCCGTCGCATCAGGAATCGGAAGCCGAGATCGATCAACAGACCGATCAAGCCGATCACGATGAGGCCGACAAAGATCTCGTCTGTGCGCAGGAATCTCTGGGCCAGGCTGATGCGTTTGCCCAAGCCTTCGTTGGCCGCCACCAGTTCGGCGACGATCACGAGATTCCAGGCCGAGGCCATGTTGATCCGGTAGGTGTCGAGCACCTGGGGCGCGATGAAGGGCGCCACCACCCTGGTGAGGATCGGTAAGCCACGGCCCCCGAGGGTGAGGGCCGTTTCCACCAGTTCAGAAGGAACGAACTTCACCGCGTCCATGATCATCAGGGTGTTGAAGAAAAAGGTGCCGATGAAGATGAGCATCACCTTCGGCAGTTCCTCAAGACCGAAGTAAATGATCAGCAGGGGAATGAAGGCCGGCGCCGGCATGTAGCGGATCAGAGCCATGAGCGGCTCCAGGAAGTGGCAGATCGTGCGGTTGGTGCCCATGGCGATGCCGATCGGCAGGGCCAGCCCTGCAGAGATCATGAATCCCAGGAAGACTCTCCGGACACTGGCCACCGCATCGGCCACCAGGATCCCTTGCTGAAATTGGTCGCTTCCCGCCAACCACACGGCCCCTGGCCCGGGCAGGAAGAGCTTGTCGACCATGCCGCTGGAGGTGACCAGCCACCACGCCACAAAGACCGTGAGGATGCCGAGCACCCCCAGAACCCAGGGGTGGGAGAAGAAGCGCCGCAAGGAGGGAGACCAGACCATGGTGGTCAAGGGGCGTTGTCGACGAACTGGGAATTCAGCAGGTTGGTCAGGTCAGGCTTGCTCTTGGCCAGACCCGTTTCCACCAGGAACGCGCTGATCTGCTCGGCGGCATAGGGCAGAGAGAGCATCGTGGTACCGGGTTTGAAGTTGCTGCGGTTTTCCTCGAGGGTCTGAATCGTGGTGCCGGCGTTGTACTCCTTGAATTCCGCCTCGCTGACACCGGCGCGCTCCACCAGGATCGGCAGGGTGCCGGCGGGATCGTCCTTGATGGTCTTGAGCGTGGCAAACCAGGCATTGACGATCTTCTGGACTTTCTCGGGATTGTTGGCGACGAAGTCCGTGCGGCAGACGAGCAGATCGCTGATCGCGCCGGGATGGTCCTTGGAGGTGGCTAGGGCCCGGCTGCCTGGACGCTTCAGGGCCTGGGTCGTGAAGGGGGCATAGACGCCCGCCGCATCCACCCTGCCGGCGGCGAAGGCCGCGGCGGCGGCACCGGTTTCCAGGGGGACAAAGGTGATGTCCTTGGCGGAAAGACCCGCGTCCTTGAGCACCTTCAACAGCAGGAAGTGGTCGACCGTGCCTTCTTCGGCGGCGACCTTCTTGCCCTTCAGGCCTGGAATCGAGGTGATTTCCGCCGCGGCGATGATCTGGTCATTGCCCGTGGAAAAATCATTCTGGAGCACGACCTGCAGATCCGCTCCGCCGGCCACGGAACTGATGGTGTCGTTGAGGGTCTGGCTGTTGCAGTCGAGCTGGCCGGCGTTGAGGGCGTTGATCGAGTCGAGGTAGCCGTCAAACCACTGCATGGAGGCCGCGACGCCCTCCGCCTTGAACAGCTCCTTGACTTCGGTCACCTTCCAGGGGAACCATCCCGGCCAGGCGCTGTAGCCGATTTTCACGGGCGCTTCCTGGCTCACCGGTTGCTGGCAACCGGCCAGGAGTCCTCCCCCGAGGGTGGCCACCAGAACGAGGGAAAGGGCCCGGCGTTGACGACGGAACAAGGAGAGTTTCAACATCAGGAAAATCGGGTAAAGGGGTGGGCCTGGAGGAGGGGGGATCAGGGCTGACTGCGGTGTTTTGGGCGATCACTTCGAGCGATGGTGTTCGAGGGGGTGGTGATCGTTGGAGCGCCTGTGGAGAGGGGGTCAGAAGAACTCCAGATAACGTCGCTGTTCCCATTCGGAAACCGCGGAGTGATAGGACTCCCACTCTTCACGTTTGTAGGTGATAAACGACTTGAACATGGCATCACCGAATACGCTTTCGGCAAGTGGATCCTGGGCGAAGGCATCAACGGCCTCACCGAGGGTTCGGGGCAGCATGGTCAGGCCACGTTCGGCCCGTTCCGCTGCGCTGAGTGTGTAGGCATTCACCAGATTCGGCGCGCCGGGATCGAGTTCTTCGCGGATCCCTTCCAGTCCAGCCGCGAGCATTAGGGCGGCGCCAAGATAGGGGTTGCAGGAGATGTCGGCGGCACGGCATTCCACCCTTCCCCCTGGTGAGGGAATTCGCAGCATGTTGGTGCGGTTGTTATTTCCATAGCAAACGAAGACCGGTGCCCAGGTGAATCCCGACATGCTTCCCTGGGCTACCAGCCGCTTGTAGCTGTTGACCGTCGGAGCGATCACCGCGCAGATGGCGGGTGCATGGCGGAGCACGCCGGCGATGAAGTGTTCGGCCAGCCGGGTGACCTTCCCCGGAGTGGCTTCGGGGGTGGCGAACAGGTTGGCACCCGTCTGCCCATCCGCCAGGGACATGTTGAAGTGGGCGCCGCTGCCGGTGCGATCGCCGAAGGGCTTGGGCATGAACGTGGCCAGCAGGCCGTGGCGATGGGCGATCTCCTTGGCCATCAGCTTGAAGAAGGTCAGCCGATCGGCCATGGTGAGGACCTCGGCGTAATCGAAGTCGGTCTCGAACTGGCCAGGGCCATCTTCGTGGTCGAAGGAATAGACCCCCCAGCCCAGATCGTTCATCGCCTGTACCAGTTCGTCCAGCCAGGGCAGGTTGTCGAGCAGGCCGCGTACGTCGTAGGCGGGCTTGTCGAGGGTGTCGCGATCGCTGTAGGGAACCCAGCCCCCCGCCGCCCCTTTCTTGAGCACGAAGAACTCGGTCTCGATGCCGAGGTTGAAGCGAAAGCCCATGGCGGCGGCCTCCTGGCGGACACGGCCGAGGATGTGGCGGCTGCAGGCGTCAAAGGGCTGGCCGTGCAGATGCAGGTCGCTGGCGAACCAGGCCACCTCCTGCTGCCACGGCAGCACCGTGACACTGGCTGGATCGGGCACGGCGGCCACTTCGTCGTCGCTGACCTCCTGGGGCACCCCGTCGAGGGCCGCCCCGGTGAACAGTTCGGAGCCGGCCATCATCTGGGCCAGGTGCTCGAGAGGCACGGCCTTGGCCTTGCTCACCCCGTGCAGATCGACGAAGCTCGCCAGGGCGTAGCGGACGCCCTTGGCCCGCAGGTCGGCCTGCAGCGCTGTGGTCGGGTCGGAGGCAGGATGCTGATGGCTCATCTCAGGCGTGGATCAGGGCGGGGGGGCTTTGGACGGCGTTCAGCTGTGTTCCGAGCCAGTCGTGCCAGGCGTCAAAGCCCTCGCCGCTGGTGGCGGAGAGGCGGAACACGGCGGTGTGGGGATTCACCTGGCGGATGTGGGTTTCGATCCGCTCCACATCCACCGGCAGGTGGGGCAGCAGATCCACCTTGGTGATCAGTACGCAATCGGCTTCCCGGAACATGACCGGGTACTTGAGCGGCTTGTCGTCGCCTTCGGTGACGCTCAGGAGCGCCACCTTGCGGTGCTCACCGATGGCGAATTCGGCGGGGCAGACCAGGTTGCCGACGTTCTCCACCCAAAGCAGATCCAGTTCGGCCGGATCCAGCCGCTGCTGCAGGAGCTTCAACCCGCCGCTCACCATGGCCGCATCGAGATGGCAGGCGCGGCCGGTGGTGATTGGCACCACCGGAATCCCCACGGCCTCCAGCCGCTCTGCATCGAGCAGGGTGGTCATGTCGCCTTCGAGCACGGC
>JBBQIH010000178.1:0-6084 GCA_038324725.1 Cyanobacteriota bacterium
CGTGCTCTAGCAGCCTGTCGGACTTACGAGCTGTTCATTGATGGCGGCACCACCTTCGGCAGCCAGACGCGAGTGCCAGGCAACCTGGGCGGCCTGCTCAACAAGCCGGGCTCCGGCTTCTCAATCGGCACCGGCCTGATCGTCACCACCCCCGTCGGCCCTCTGCGCCTGGAGGTGGCCAGCCAGGACTTCACTGGCGAATGGCGCTTCAACCTCGGCGTGGGCTGGAAGTTCTAGTGACGAGCTGGCCCAGCGACTACCGCCAGGCCTGGACCCTGAGCTCCTCCGTGGAGCTCAGCGGGGTCGGGCTGCACAGCGGCGCCGTCTCCCGCGTCCGCCTCGGCCCCTCGGAACGGCCGGGCTACTGGCTGGGCTGGCTGGACGCCCCGCAGCGGCCGCTGCAGCAACTGGGCCCAGAGCAGGTGAGCGACACCCGCCTCTGCACCTGCCTGCAGCTCGGGGATCGCCGTCTGGCGACGGTGGAGCACCTGCTCGCGGCCCTCGCCGGCACCGGCGTGAGCCAGGCGGAGCTGTTGGTGGATGGGGAGGAGATTCCCCTTCTCGACGGCTCGGGGCTTCCCTGGGTGGACGCCATCGGAGAGGCGGGGCTCAGCAGCCGGGGGGAGCGCCTCGAGCCCCCCCTGCCGCCCCTGCCCCTGACCCTTCAGCAGGGCCAGAGTTTCGTTGTGGCCCTGCCGAGCGACCGGCTACGCCTGGCGGCTGCCATCGACTTTCCCCAGCCTGCCATCGGCCGCCAGCTCTACAGCCTGGATCTCACCCCGGAGCGCTTCGTGGCGGAGATCGCCCCGGCTCGCACCTTCGGCTTCCGGGAGCAGGTGGAGCAGCTGCTGGCCGCGGGCCTGATCCGCGGCGGCGCCCTCGACAATGCCCTGGTCTGTGACGGCGACGGCTGGGTCAATCCACCGCTGCGCTTCGGCGACGAACCGGTGCGCCATAAGCTGCTGGACCTTCTGGGAGATCTGGCGTTGGTGGGCCTGCCACGGGCCCACGTCTTTGCCTACCGCGGTTCCCATGGCCTGCACACCGCCCTGGCCGCGGCCCTTGCGGCCCAGGCACCCCGCCTGCCCGTGCCCGTTCCGACCCACTGATTCCTTGACCGTTCTCCCCTCCGCCGCTCCCGAGGCCGCCCCGGCCCCCTGCCCCGCCGCCGATACGGCAAGGGCCGTGGTGCTCAGCAGCGAGCAGATCCTCAATCTGCTCCCCCATCGCTATCCCTTCGCCCTGGTGGATCGGGTGGTGGAGTACGTCCCCGGCAAGCGGGCGGTGGCTCTGAAGAACGTCACCATCAACGAGCCGCAGTTCCAGGGCCATTTTCCTGGACGCCCCCTGATGCCCGGCGTCCTGATCGTCGAGGCCATGGCCCAGGTGGGGGGCCTCATCGTCACCCAGATGCCCGATCTGCCCAAGGGCCTGTTCGTCTTCGCGGGCATCGACGGAGTGCGCTTCCGGCGCCCCGTGGTCCCAGGCGATCAGCTTCTGATCACCTGCGAGCTGCTCAGCCTGAAACGCAAACGTTTCGGCAAGGTGCACGCCACCGCCACGGTCGATGGCGAGCGGGTCTGCTCGGGCGAGCTGATGTTCTCGCTCGTGGACTGACGCGATGTCGAGTGCAGCCATGACGACATCCGTGCATCCCACGGCCCTGGTCGATCCCCGGGCCCGATTGGCCTCGGGCGTGGAAATCGGCCCCTATTCGGTGATCGGTCCGGAGGTGGAGATCGGCGAAGGCTGTCGCATCGGTCCCCATGTCGTGATCGACGGGCGGGTGCGGATGGGCAAGGGCAACCGGATCTTCCCGGGAGCCTGCATCGGCCTCGAGCCCCAGGACCTCAAGTACGGCGGCGCCCCCACCGAAGTGGTGATGGGGGATGAGAACACGATCCGGGAGTGCGTCACCATCAACCGCGCCACCGCCGAAGGGGAGAGCACGGTCCTGGGCAACGGCAACCTGCTGATGGCCTACAGCCACATCGGCCATAACTGCCAGCTCTCCGACCGCATCGTGATCGCCAACGGTGTGGCCGTGGCGGGCCACGTGGTGATCGGGGACCGTGCCGTGATCGGCGGTGTGCTCGGCATCCACCAGTTCGTCCACATCGGCAGCCTGGCCATGGTGGGCGGCATGAGCCGCATCGACCGCGACGTTCCCCCCTTCATGACCGTGGAGGGCCATCCCGGCCGCATCCGGGGGCTGAACCGCGTCGGGCTGCGTCGCAGCGGCGTGGCCCAGCTCGACGATGGCGCCCAGTTCCGCCAGCTGCAGGATCTCTGGACCCTCATCTACCGCAGCGATCTGGTGCTGGCGGCTGCCCTGCGGCAGGCACGGGAGCGTCCCCTGCTGGCCGCGGCCGATGAACTTTGCGCTTTTCTCGAGGCCTCGGTGGGGCCGGGCCGGCGCGGACCGCTGCCGGCCCAGCGCTGATGGTGCGACTCCTGGTCAGCACCGGAGAAGTCTCCGGTGATCTGCAGGGCTCCCTGCTGGTCAAGGCCTTGCACGAGGAGGCTGCCCGTCGTGCCCTGCCCCTCGATGTGGTCGCCCTCGGGGGCAGCCGGATGGAACGGGCCGGGGCCCAGCTCCTGGCGGACACGACGAAGTTGGGGGCCATCGGCCTGTGGGAGCCGATCCCCCTGGTCATTCCCACCCTCAAGCTGCAGGCCCGGGTGCGCCGCTGGCTGCGCCGGCACCCCCCCGATGCGGTGGTGCTGATCGACTACATGGGGGCGAACGTGAACCTGGGTCTGCGCCTGAGGCGGCTCTACCCCGATGTGCCCATCACCTATTACATCGCCCCCCAGGAGTGGGCCTTCCGCCTCGGCGACGGCGGCACCACCCGGCTGATCGGTTTCACCGACCGCATCCTGGCGATCTTCCCGGAGGAGGCCAGCTTCTACGCCGCACGGGGCGCCCAGGTCACCTGGGTGGGCCATCCCCTGATCGACACCCTGCAGCAGCGACCCTCGCGCCAGGAGGCCCGCCAACGGCTGGGCCTGCCCCAGGAGGCGCCGGTCCTGCTGATGCTGCCGGCCTCGCGGCGGCAAGAACTGCGCTACGTCCTGCCATCCATGGCCGAGGCGGTGGCCATGCTGCAGCGGCTGCGGCCCGATCTGCAGGTGCTGCTGCCCGCTGGCCTGCCAGAGTTCGAGGCCGACCTGGGCGAGACCATGCAGGCGGCCGGGGTCAAGGCCGTGCGGGTGATCCCGGCCGGTGAGGCCGATGGCCTGCGGCCCCTGCTCTGCGCGGCGGCCGATGCCGCCCTCACCAAGTCCGGAACCGCCAACCTGGAACTGGCCCTGCGGGGGGTGCCCCAGGTGACCGGTTACCGGGTGAGCCGGCCCACCGCGTTTCTGGCCAAACATGTGATCCACTTCAACGTGGCCCACATTTCACCGGTGAACCTGGTGCTCGGTGAACGGCTCGTGCCCGAACTGCTGCAGGACGACTTCACCCCGGAGGCCATCCTCGCGGCCCTGCTGCCCCTGTTTGATCCCGCCTCCGGGGCACGGGAGCGGGTGCAGGAGGGCTACGTTCGGCTCAGGCAGAAGCTGGGAGAGCCGGGCGTCACCCGCCGGGCGGCGATGGCGATTCTGGAACCGTTCTCGGGACACACCCCATGCGATTGATCGCGCTGTTTCTGGGGCTGCTGCTCGCCCTCGGGGCCCCGGTGGCTCCGGCCCTGGCCGCCACCGAGGAGGCGGTTCTGGCTGGTGGCTGTTTCTGGTGCCTGGAGCACGATCTGGAGGTCCTTCCCGGCGTCCTCGACGTGGAGAGCGGCTATAGCGGCGGCAAGGGTGCCAACCCCACCTACAAGCAGGTCTCGGCCGGGGGTAGCGGCCACCAGGAGGTGGTCCGGGTGCGCTTCGACAGCACCGAGATCCGCTACGACACCCTGCTTCGGGCCTACTGGCGCCACATTGATCCCCTCGACGCTGGTGGTCAGTTCTGCGACCGCGGCGATTCCTACCGTCCTGTGATCTTCACCACCAGCGCCAACCAGGCCGTGGAGGCCCGCAACAGCCTGGTGGCGGCGGCCCGGGAGCTGGGCAAGCCAGCAGCCGCGATCAAGGTGGCGATCCGTCCTCTGGCCAAGTTCTGGCCAGCGGAGGGCTACCACCAGAACTACGCCAAGCGCAATGGCGTCCGGTACAACTATTACCGCTGGTCCTGTGGTCGCGACCGGCGCTTGGACACGGTCTGGGGTCGGCGGTCCCGCAGCAGCGAGCGCTGGCAGGGCAGCTGAGCCGATCACAGCAGATGGACGCCAAAAGTGCTTTTCCACCCTGTCGCGACCTCAAAGAATGCCCTAGCGTTTGGTGAACGACGGGAGGCCTTCTGTATGTATCTGCTGACCATCCGTGACGGTCTGCAGACGCGCCATATCGGGCCCTACGCGAGCCCCAGGCAGGCGTCCGACGACCTCGACCAGCTGCAGGCCAGCTGTGGTGACAAAGCCACCTGGCAGATCCATCGGCTGGAATCTCCTGAGGAGCTGCACATCCACGTGCCCGGCAGGGGAGACATCGAGCCGGTGGCGGTCTGATGGTGGTCTGGGCCTCAGGCCCGGGGTGGCGTGCGCGGATAGCCACGCAGCAGGCCGCTCTCGATCATCAGACCAACCCCCGCATTGATCAGGATCAACCCGAGGGTGCCGTACCAGACCCAGGGGCCCGCCTCGGGCAACGTCTGACCCTGATCGGCTGACGCCGCCAGGGCTGACCAGGTCTGGATGCCCTTGCGGATCACCCCCTCCCCGAAGAGGCAGAGACCGGCGGGGAGCAGGAGCACACCGAGCTGGGCCTTCACGTACCAGCGGATCTTGTGAACGGCCATGGGGCGATGCGTTGTCTGGTCTGGGAGCAAACCTAGGCGGCAACCTTCTGCTGCCAGGGCCGGCGGGGCCGGTGGCGCTGGGATCAGCTGGCGGCGCCCGCCACCAGCCAGGCCACCAGGGTGCGCACCCCGAAGCCGGTGGCCCCCGCCGGATCCACCCCACGAGACTTATCGCTCCAGACGGTCCCGGCGATGTCGAGGTGTGCCCAGGGCAGCCCTTTGGTGACGAAGTCCTGCAGGAACAGGGCCGCGGTGATCGAGCCCCCCGGCCGCGGGCCGGTGTTCTTCAGGTCGGCGATGTGGCTTTTGAGCCCCTTCTTGTAGGAGCCGCGCAAGGGCATGCGCCAGAAGGCCTCACCACCGGCGTCGCCGGCACGGAGCAGGGCCTCGGCCAGGCCGTCGCTGGGGGACCAGAGCCCGGCGATTTCCTCGCCGAGGGCGATCACGCAGGCGCCGGTCAGGGTGGCCAGATCGACGATGGCATCCGGCTCCAGACCGCAGGCATAGACGAGCGCATCGGCCAGGGTGAGCCGCCCCTCCGCATCGGTGTTGTTGATCTCGATGGTCTTGCCGTTGGAGGCGGTGAGCACATCGCCGGGGCGGATGGCGCCGCCACTGATCATGTTTTCGCAGCTGGCCACGATCACATGCACCTCCAGAGCGTCGGGCCGGATCTCGGCGATGGCGCGGGCGGCCCCCAGCACCGCGGCGCTGCCGCCCATGTCGTACTTCATCATCTCGATCTGGGAGCCGGCCGTCTTGAGGTTGTAGCCGCCGGAATCGAAGGTGAGCCCCTTGCCCACCAACACCACCCGCCGTGTCACCTCCCCAGCGGGCCTGTAGGTGAGATGGATGAATTTGGGGGGCAGGTCCGACCCCTGGGCCACCCCCAGGTAGGCCCCCATGCCCAGGGCCTCGCAGTCGTCCCGCTCCAGCACCTTGAGCTCAAGGCCGAAGGCTTCGGCCATGGCGGCGGCCTCCTCGGCCAGGCACTGGGGGGTCGCCTTATTGGGCGGTGCCGCCACCAGCCGCCGGGCCAGCTCCACGCCGCTGCAGATGGCCCCCACGTGGGCCAGGCCCGCCTCTGAGCCTGGCGCCAGCCCGAGCAGGGTGAGCTGACAGGGCAGGGAGGGGGATTCGGCCTCGCTCTTGAAGCGCTGGTCGGCATAGAGCCCGAGCCTTACCGCTTCGGCCATGGCGGCCGCCGCCGCCACCGGCTCCAGCCCCTCGACCGG
>JBBQIH010000179.1:0-6053 GCA_038324725.1 Cyanobacteriota bacterium
GACGGTTGTCGCCGCTCGGCTCACTCTGCTCCACCAGCGTGTTCCAGCCACCGCAGCCGGCGCAGCGGCCGAAGAACTGCCGCGTCCTGGCCCCACAGGCCTGGCAGACGAACGAGGAACCGGAACGGGCCAAGGCAAGCGAGCGGGGTGTATGAAGAAAGGTGGCGTTCGGTGAATTCACGACCTTCCGGCCGGTTCAGTGGGTCGGATCCGTGTTGCCTTGTCCGCGCCGCAATGACGGCCTCCCCCACCGCCAAAGAAACCATTCTCGTCGTCGACGACGAGGCCAGCATCCGCCGGATCCTTGAGACCCGGTTGTCGATGATCGGCTATCAGGTGGTCACCGCCAGCGATGGCGAGGAGGCCATCGAGGCGTTCCACCGTGTCCTGCCGGACCTTGTGGTGCTCGACGTGATGATGCCCAAGCTTGACGGCTATGGCGTTTGCCAAGAGCTGCGCAAGGAATCCGATGTGCCGATCGTGATGCTCACTGCCCTCGGCGACGTGGCGGACCGCATCACGGGCCTCGAGCTCGGGGCCGACGATTACGTCGTCAAGCCCTTCAGCCCCAAGGAACTGGAGGCCCGCATCCGCTGCGTGCTGCGCAGGGTCGAGAAGGACCCCGGCGCCGGAATCCCCAATTCCGGCGTGATCCAGGTCGGCGATCTCCGCATCGACACCAACAAGCGGCAGGTGTACCGGGGCGACGAGCGCATCCGTCTCACCGGGATGGAGTTCAGCCTGCTGGAGCTGCTGGTGAGCCGCTCCGGCGAACCCTTCAGCCGGGGCGAGATCCTCAAGGAGGTTTGGGGCTACACCCCCGAGCGTCACGTGGACACCCGGGTGGTGGATGTCCACATCTCGCGGCTGCGCTCCAAACTGGAGGATGATCCAGCCAATCCCGAGCTGATCCTCACGGCCCGGGGCACCGGCTATCTGTTCCAGCGCATCGTTGAACCCGTTGCCACCGAAGGATCCTGAAGGCGGGGGGCGCGACGGTCGCCGCTTCGCCTCCAACCGCCCCAAACCCAACCGCACGATCCGCCGTCTGGTGATCTGGTACCGGCGCAATGCGGCCGTCACCAGCCTGGTGGGCACCGCCACCGCCACGGCCTCGGGGGCTGCCTCGGGGGCCGTCTCGGTGGCGGGCAGCATGGCCGGCGCTGCCACCAACGTGGCGGGCTCCGTGCTCCAGCCCTTCGTCTTCGATCCGCTGCGGCGTCTCCAGCAGGGGAGCCACAGCGGCGGCGGCATCGATGACCGGCAGCGCCTCTGGGTCGCCGTCGACGGCATGGGCGGAGACCACGCCCCAGGCCCGATCCTGGAGGGATGTCTGAGGGCGGTGGGCCTGCTGCCCCTGCGCATCCGCTTCGTGGCCGAGCCGGAGCCGCTGCGCTTGGCGGTGGCGGCGATGGGCCTGGGCCACGACCTCGGGGAGGCGGTGCAGCGCGGCCTGATCGAACTGGTGCCCAGCGGCCCCTCGGTGGGCATGCACGAGGAGGCCACGGTGGTGCGCCGCAAGCGCGACGCCAGCATCAATGTGGCCATGGATCTGGTCAAGAAGGGCGAGGCCACCGCCGTCTATTCCGCCGGCAACTCCGGTGCGGTGATGGCCGCCGCGATCTTCCGCCTCGGCCGGCTGGCGGGCATCGATCGGCCGGCCATCGGCGCCCTCTTCCCCACCAAGGACCCCAGCCAGCAGGTGCTGGTGCTCGACGTGGGGGCCAACATGGACTGCAAGCCCGAGTGGCTGCATCAGTTCGCCCTGCTCGGCAACATTTACAGCCGCGACGTGCTCCAGGTGAAGCGGCCCCGCATCGGCCTTGTGAACATCGGCGAGGAGGAGTGCAAGGGCAACGACCTCTGCCTGCGCACCCATCCACTGCTGGCGGGCGACGAGCGCTTCGTCTTCGCCGGCAACTGCGAGGGTCGCGACATCCTTTCTGGGGACTTCGACGTGGTGGTCTGCGATGGCTTCACCGGCAACGTGCTGCTGAAGTTCCTTGAGTCGGTGGGCAGCGTCCTGCTGGACGTGCTGCGGGCCGAGCTCCCCCGGGGGCGCCGGGGCAAGGTGGGCTCGGCGTTCCTGCGCAGCAACCTGGTGCGGATCAAGAAGCGCCTCGACCACGCCGAGCACGGCGGCGCCCTGCTGCTAGGGGTCGACGGCATCTGCGTGATCGGCCACGGCAGCAGCCGGGCGCTTTCGGTGGTGAGTGCCCTGCGGCTGGCCCACTCCGCCGCCAGCCACGGCGTCATGGACGACCTGCACGCCCTCGGCGAGGGGAGCGCCGGAGTGGCAACGACCTGTGGTTGACTGAGCCCACCTATGAACCGAATGGGTGCCGCTCGGCTCGGACAAGACGGTGACCACAGCCGCCTTGCGGGGGATGGCTCTGGTGGGCTGTGGACGCGCGCTCCCCGCCGCCAGCATCACTAACGACCAGCTGAGCGAGCGGGTTGAAACCAACGACGGCTGGATCCGCAGCCGCACCGGTATCGGCGCCCGGCGCGTGGCTGGCCCAGGAGAGACTGTCACCAGCCTGGCCGCCGAAGCCGGCCTGGCGGCCCTGGCCCATGCGGGCTGGGCTCCTGATCAAGTGGATCTGATCCTGCTGGCCACCTCCAGCCCCGACGACCTGTTCGGCACCGCCCCCCGGGTCCAGGCGGCCCTGGGCGCCCACCGGGCGGTGGCCTTCGATCTCACGGCGGCCTGCAGCGGCTTCCTGTTCGCCCTGATCACGGCGGCCCAGTACATCCGTGGCGGCACGATGCAGCGGGTGCTGGTGATCGGCGCCGACCAGCTCAGCCGCTGGCTCGACTGGGACGATCGTCGGACCTGCGTGCTCTTCGGCGATGGCGCCGGTGCCCTGGCCGTCCAGGCCTGCGACCCTGCCGACGACGCCCTGGTGGGCTTCCGCATGCGCTCGGATGGCAGCCGCAACGCCTGCCTCACCCTGGCCCAGGTGGCCGAGCACCGGCCCCTGGTGGCAGAGCTCTCCGCCCAGGTGGGGGGCTTCGCGCCGATCCACATGAACGGCCAGGAGGTCTATAAATTCGCCGTAAGGGAAGTGCCCGCCGTGCTCGCCGAGCTGCTGGAGGCCACTGACACCGCAGCCACCGATGTCGACTGGCTGCTGCTGCACCAGGCCAACCAGCGCATCCTCGATGCGGTGGCCGACCGCTTCGCCATGCCCGCCGAGCGGGTGCTCAGCAACCTGTCCGCCTACGGCAACACCTCCGCCGCCACGATCCCCCTGATGCTCGATGAAGCGGTCCGCGATGGGCGGGTGGGCGTCGGTGACCTGATCGCCAGCAGCGGCTTCGGCGCCGGCCTCAGCTGGGGGGCCGCCCTGTTCCGCTGGAGCGGTCCCGGCCGCCCGCCAGCCGAGCCCTAATCTCCTGCCGTTGCACGGGAGGCTTGCATGGCCATCGCCTGGGTGTTTCCTGGACAGGGTTCACAAAAATCGGGCATGGCCGAGGGGGTGATCGACCTGCCCGGCGCCCGCGAGCGCTTCGATCGGGCCTCGGACCTGCTCGGCCGTGACCTGCTGGCCATCTGTGCCGGGACTGGGGCCTGCGGCAACGGGAATGAGACCAGCGGCAGCGGGGGCCCCGGCGCGCCGAGCGATCTCAACGACACCCGCAACACCCAGCCGGCCCTGTTCGTGGTCGAGAGCTTGCTGGTGGATGAACTGCACCGACAGGGCCGCAGCGCCCAGCTGGTGGCGGGCCACAGCCTGGGCGAGCTGGTGGCGCTCTACGCGGCCGGTGTCTTCGACGCCGAGACCGGCCTGGGCCTGATGCGTCGCCGCAGTGAACTGATGGCCGCCGCCGCCGGCGGCGCCATGACTGCCGTGATGGGCTTCGACCGCGACGAACTCGAGCAGGTGGTGGCGGCCACCGAGGGGGTGGTCATCGCCAACGACAACAGCGCCGCCCAGGTGGTGCTTTCCGGCACCCCGGAGGCGGTGGCCAGTGTCAGCGCGACGGTGCGCTGCAAACGGGCCATCCCCCTGGCCGTCTCCGGCGCCTTCCATTCCCCCTTCATGGCCGCCGCCGCCGCCGCCTTCGCGGCCGAACTGGAGGCAGTGCCCTTCGCCGACGCCCGGATCCCCGTGCTCAGCAATGCCGATCCCAGGCCCGAAACCGCCGCCACAGTGCTCAAGGAGCGCCTGCGGCAGCAGATGACCATGGGGGTGCGCTGGCGCGAAACCATGGAGTGCCTGCAGAGCGCAGGCATCACGACCGCGGTGGAGATCGGCCCTGGCAACGTGCTCGCTGGCCTGATCAAGCGCAGCTGTCACGGAGTCGGCACCGCCCAGATCGCCGGCTCGGGCGACCTGGGCCAGTGAGACGCCGTCGCCGGCCACCGGCCGATCCCCCCGCCCTGCTGAACACCCCAAAACCGAGCCTGACCTACCGGCTGATCAGCTACCTGCTGGTGTTTCCCGTCTTCCGGGTGCTGTTCCGGGGCCAGACCACCGGCAACGACAACGTGCCCCTGGAGGGGGCAGTGGTGGTGGTGGCCAACCATGGCTCCCACCTGGATCCGCCACTGCTGGGCCATGCCCTGGGCAGGCCCGTGGCCTTCATGGCCAAGGCGGAGCTGTTCCGGGTACCGATCCTGGGTCCGATCATCCGAGCCTGCGGCGCCTACCCGGTGGAGCGCGGCGCCGGTGATCGCGAAGCGATCCGCACCGCCACCGACAGGCTGCTGCAGGGCTGGGCCACCGGCGTCTTCCTGGACGGCACCCGCCAGGCGGATGGCCGCGTCAATCGGCCCCAGCCAGGGGCGGCCCTGCTGGCGGCCCGCGCTGGGGTGCCGCTGCTGCCGGTGGCGATCATCAACAGCCACCGCGCCCTGGGTGCGGGCGGCCATGGGCCCCGGCTGGTGCCGATCCACATCCGCATCGGCACCCCGATCCCTCCCCCGGCCTCCCGGCGGCGCCCCGACCTGGATGCGGTGACCCGGGCCGCCCAGGAGCAGATCAACAGGATGCTGGACCTCGGCCCGATCAGCGGAAGCCTGCTTTCTCCAGCCAGGGAGCCACCCGCTCTTCCACCCACGGCCTGATGTCCTGGCCGCTGATCACCCACAGGGCCGCCCTGGCGCCATCGCCCCACAAGCGCCTGCGGCCCTCGACGACGCAAAGCTTGCCGCAGGGGACAGGCACCGGGGTGAGGTGAATGCCGCGGCTGCCGGCCACGATCCGTCCCACCAGCAGAGCCCGTTCCATGTGATCGGTGGAGGTGACGAGCAGGGCGTGACGGATCCGGGACTTGCGCAGGTCGTCGACCAGGGAGGTGAAGTTGGATACCGTGTCCCGGGCCCGATAGTCGAGCTGGACCTGGCGAGAGGGCAGGCCCTCCTTCTGCTGGAACAGCCAGTGGGCGTACTCGGGGTTGGTGCCGCCGGTGACCACCACCGGCAGCCCATCGACGCGAGCCAGGCGGGCAGCGGCCGCCTCCCGATCGGCATCGCCCCCCAGCACCAGGATCATCTGGGGCGGCGGCGGCGTGGGCCACCACACCCCCCGGGACAGCCACAGCAGAGCCAGGCCTGCCAAGCCCACCAGCACTCCCCTGCCCCGGCCAGGTCGCCGCGGGGCGGGGGGGGCGCGGCGGGTCCGCTGGGCAGGACCCGCCGGCGGCGGCTCAGTGCTGGCCGGGCGACGCGAGCGGCGGCGGCGGGGCCGGGGATGGGGTCCGGGGCGGCTCAACATGGGAGCGCCTCCACCGGACTGGTGGGGTAGAGGGGCAGCACCGGCTGCCAAGGGGCGCTCAGGCCTGCGGCGGCGCTGGCGGCGCTGAAGCCGAGCAACTGGATCACGTCCTCCGGCAAGCGCACCTCAGCCGGGTGGATGGGAAAGGGGGCCAGGCGGTCACTGTCGCGGTGGAGCCTCGGGGCCTCCAGCTCGACCACGCCACCGGGCAGGCCCGGGTCGGCGCCATAGAGCCCAGCCACCACCCCGCGCCGGGGCAGCTCCTGCAGCAACCAGAAGGGACCCGCCGCGCTGGGCGGCTGGGGACCGGTGAGCAGGCGGCGGGCCACC